>JBFYPU010000061.1:0-43763 GCA_041303175.1 Crocinitomicaceae bacterium
TATAAGCTCTCCATCAACACGGGTAATTTTTTCAGCGCGGCCAATTCTCTAAACGTAATCCTAGCTTCGTCGCATGGACTGCCCAAATATGTTTTTCCGGGATCAAGGCTTTTTCCAACACCTGATTGCCCATATACTGTTGCACCTTCACCGATCACAATATCACTAACCACTCCAACTTGTCCCCAAAGCGTCACGTTGTCTTCAATTTTCACACAACCTGCAATGCCGACATTGGCTGCCATGAGGCATCGCTTACCAACAACGGTATCATGACCGATGTGCACTTGATTATCAATTTTTGTTCCTTCACCAATCGTGGTCATGCCTGAAACACCAGCGTCAATCGTAGAAAGCGCGCCGATTTCAACGAATTTATGTAAATGAACTCCCCCGCACGAGTGCATGCGATCGAAGCCCCATTCTTTTTTCTTGTAATAAAATGCGTAATGTCCGATCACCGAGTTGGCACCGATCACCACGCCTTCTTCCAAAATGCAATTGTCGCCGATTACCGCTCCAGGGTAGAGGATCACGTTTTTCCCTATGGTTGAATTGTGACCGATGAATACGTTTGGGTAGATGATCGCTGACGGATCAACCGTAGTATTTTCCCCAACATTACTCGTTTGTGGCTTGAACGGCATAAAATGGCGCGTCAACTTGTTGTAATCGTCGAACGGCTTTTCAGAAATAATCAATCCTTTACCTGCCGGACAGTCCACTTCCTTATCAATCAAGATCGTCGTAGCAGCACTTTCCAACGCTTTGGAGTAGTACTTTGCATAGTCCACAAACACCAAATCACCCGATTCCACCTGATGAATTTCGTTGATTCCCGTGACTTCATGCGTTTCATCTCCAATAAAACGACATCCAATAAGATCTGCTATTTCCTTTAAGGTATACGACCGGTTTAATTTCATGTGTGCTCAATTTACTTCTACTAAGTTACGGAGGTATTGTTCGCGCTTCCCAATGTTTCCAAAATGTTATGCTCTCCAAATTGTTGAAATAGTTGATGTATATTTGAACACTATTGACGTCCATTTGTACTGATCAAAAAAGACACATGAAAGCACTTCTCATTTTCTCAGTTTTATCCAGTTTCTCCGTCCTCGGTCAAACCAATATTATCGCAGCAAAAAGCCATAGCGCAAACAAAATGAGTGACATTCGCGACACGGATAACTTTGGGTTACCAGATGAAAGTCGCTTGGTGACCCAGGTACAATATTTGAAAGATGACTGCCTAGTTGAAACTGCTGAAGTAACACTTTTCGAAACACGGATCGTTACTGATACCATCTGCGATCATCCTTTCTTGAACGAAAAATCGATAGACATTGAACGAATAAAGGCAATGTATCCCCAAGGAACGAAGTTTATTGGCTTTGATGAACTCGAAAAGTCGGATCGAAAAATCCAAAAACAAGTCAAGAAAGATCAGAAAGAACGTAAATCGAATGTCCTTATTTGGTTGATGGTTGGTGGGATTCTCTTTGCAGGATTAACTGCGTTGCTGGCTGCGCCGGTTTTATTTATGCCGAGAAAAATCATGGCGCGATCGTGAAGCAGATAATTGGAATGGGAGTTGGAACTTGGATCGTGCTTTTTGCGCTGTTTCTGCCGTTCAGCTATTCCTTTTTTCCTACCATTGGCATCGAACTCACGAATTCCTTGGCACCGCTGTGCGAATGGATTTCATCTGATCTTTTTGGCACCACCATTTACGCTGCTCCAATTACATCTGATTCAAGTGCTCAATTCGTTCAAGCAGCAGTGTTATTGATTTTTGCCCTCGGATTTGGGTTTTTACTTCTCAAACAATCACGATTTTCACCCGATCAGATTCGTGCATTTCTGCACACTTCCGCAGCGTATATTCTTTCTTTTTTCTTGCTGAAATACGGGGTCGATAAGTTGTTTCAATTCCAATTTTATGCACCCGAACCAAATACCTTGCACACACCGCTTGGCATGTTGTCGAAGGACATTTTGTTTTGGTCATCGATGGGAACCAGTTCGAGTTACAATACATTTATGGGGTTGATCGAAGTAATTCCCGCATTTTTATTGCTCCATCATCGAACGCGTCTACTCGGTGGTTTGATCGCTTTGGGCGTTTTGGTGAATGTGTTAGCGATCAACTTTAGTTTTGATATTACGGTGAAATTGTTGTCGATGTATTTGGCAATTACCTCCATGTATGTCGTCTCGCCCTTCATCAAAAACCTGTATTCCTTTTTCATTCTACAGGCTGAACGTTCCATTCCATCCGAACTGCGGCTTCGACTTAAACCAACCGTTCGACTCGTACTGAAAAGTGTTGTGATCAGTTTATTGTTCTCGGAAGTCCTTTTTAGCTATGTTCAACTCGGTTCATTTAACGGACGCAGTATGAAGAAAATCTCCCATTACGGCAGTTATGCAATTCAAGATTGGAAACCAGAAATTCTAGGCTATAAAAACCTTCGAAGGATTCACATTCACAGCAAGGGTTATTTGATTTTAGAAGATAAGCAGGGCAATTTTGTTGACTTCCCCATTCGAATTGCGCCGGATAACTCCATTGTTGTGCAGAAAGAAAGCGCGCAGCTTCGCGTAGACAAAAAAGGCTCAAAAGTGGATTTTTACGTGTTCAAAGCTGGAGAAGTTGATGAGATTCTTTCCACTCGAAAAATTAGGATTGACGCCTTACCCGCAAGGGATGATGGGTTTCACTGGACTGTGGACGCAATGGTTCGATAGGTTGACTACTTTTTTTTCGTCGGTTTCGTGTAAAAATCATAAGTTGCTTTGGCGATGTCAGCGATCATTTTTTCGTTTGTATCGAAATCTTCCTTTGAATCAGTAACGAAGATACTGATGATGAAATACTCGCCATTTGGAAGAAAGACAATACCGATGTCGTTGACAGCCGCTGTGATTCCCGTTTCTTCATTTGTACCCGAGGAACCTGTTTTGTGCGCAACAATGGTTTCCGCAGGCAATTGAGATTTTATGCGGGTTTTGCCAGTCGTAGTTTCTTCGTTCGTTTTCCAAAAAAAGGCGTGATTGTCTTTTGAAAGGAGCTTGGTTTTATTCTCGTAGAATAATTTGAGGGTTTCGCTCGCGGCTTTCGGCGTGGTCCAATTCTGAAACATATTGTCCCATTTTGACTGCATTTCTGCTTCATCGAAAGCAATGTTGATCGCCTTCACTCCACTTTTTTTAATGTATGCTTCAACCGTTTTAGGTGTTCCAATGTGCCGTATGAGTATATCACACGCCAGGTTGTCGCTATGAGAAACGGAATATTGAATTAATTCTCGTATTGTAAACATCCCACCATTCGGATGTTCGTCTCGCAATGGATTCCAGTTCCCTATCGGTAACAGTTCATCTTTGGTGATCTCAACGTGTTGATCCAAGGATAGTTTTCCCTTCTCTACCTCTCCCAAAACAGCGAGTGCTATGTGGAATTTGAACACACTTTGCATGGGAAATCGCATGTCTCCGTTCATAGAAAGGGTATCTTGACCGTTATTTCCAATAATCGAAACGCCAACAACGGACTTTTTATCAGACACAATGTCCTCAATCGTTTTCCGGAGAGAAAGCATTGAGTCCACAGGTTTCGCAGCATCCTGAGAATTTGCACTTGTTGGCGCAGTTTCGCAACCTGCTGAAGCAAAAAGAGTTAAAACGATGATGGTAACAAGTTGAATGCTTTTTGTCATGATTGGTGGGTTTTTAAGTGGATGATTTTTTTATTTTCAACGTCGAACATCTCCTTTTGTACTTCCAACTTGATTTGGTGCAATCGAGCGGAATGATCGCGCCATTTTGTACCAGCTCCAAGCCACAAATTCCGGGTGTCTTCTTGTAAATATTTTTGGTGGCCCAAGGAAAGTCAATGTCCATCGGAGAAGTTCCCACCCAATGGGAAGCATTTGGTTTAAGCTCGATGAGTGTGTCAACGGCTTCGCTGAATTCTCTGCCAACGTCAATCGGATAAGCAGAAATATGGACATGAATTGTCTGATCTGTCTTATTTTTGACGAAATACTGGAGGCGATTCACGGCATCGCATGAAACAAAAGTTAGCGTTGTTAGCGCTACCAAGAAGTAGTTTTTCACCTTCATTCTAACGAAGATACCTTTTTCCATCGGAATTTATTCTCTTTCTCTTAACACCAGGAAATCCTTCATTACACCGATTTTGATGGTTTTCATTTACCGCCAGCAGTTTCGATATTCATTCGGATGATTGATGGAAAAGTGACCGTTGACGTTGAACGAATGAACCTACCGATAGATGATCGCATTTCCACACGGATCCTGTGCTTTGAACGTATTAAAATAAATCACGCGAAAATTACTTGGATGCCAACCTGCTGCCTCTAGTTCGATGTAACCTTCAAGCAGTGAGCTTTCAACAACCCTGAACTTTCGTAGCTTTCCGCTGATTTTGATTTGAACCGTATTCTTGTTCACAAGAGCTAATTTGTCCAACTTATAGATGCGTGGTAAGTTCACGGGATACTTGACCCTCCAAGGCGCCTCTCCCGAATAATCCATACAGTCCTGCGTTTGTAAATACCATTTCCCAAAAACGGAAGGAAGATAAAAGGTATCTTGAACCAGTGCGTCCATTATTTTTTGGTCGAACGTATCGCGCACATAGAAGCGATAGCCATTTAAGTCAGAGCCATTTGAGTACACAACTAGGGTGTCGTTCAAAAATTTTACATCTTGCAATGACGGATTCGCGTAGTCCAAGGAATCCGTGGTGAATACCTTTGTTCCATAATAGCGGCAGGGAAATTCAACATACGAAACTGTATCGCCCACTATTCTGAGATTATGCAAATGCTTATCCGAAGGGATTACTTCAACGGTCGCAATTCGATGTGTCATTACGCAGGTCCAATCTCCTTGCAACGCTTCAGATGAAGTGACGGGAATTCCACGTTTTTCGACGTCGGGGAAAATCTGCGCATCCACTTTTAGGAGTGCGACCAAGAGAAAAATCACCGAGAGCAATGTCTTCTTTTGTCTCATTTGAAAGAGTGTATACGTTTTAACACAAAGCGATATTAGTGAATTCAAAGCACTAATGCTCCATTTAAAACAAATACCAAGCCAGCAGACACAAAAATAATCGGTTTTTAGGCAGGTTTGACTTCTCTAACGTCAATTATTCAAAGCTAGAATGAGTGAAAACACCATCGAAATAAGAGTGACCGGCGTAAACAATCGTTTCTCCAATTTGTTTTTGGAAAGCAGATTTCCCAAAGTATTCAGCGCAAATAGAGCGGTCATAATCCATAAAAATATAGTCATCGCACTGCTTGGAAAGTCGATTAGCAATTGGTTAGATTGGACCAAGATCATAAAAAGAAAAAAGGAGTTGATGCTAATTGACACCACTTCAAAGCGCAGCATTTCTCGGTCTGATGTTAATCGTCCGCCCCAAACGATGGTGTACGGGATAACTTTTGATATGACCAAAATATGAAAAACGAGAAAAATGGCTTGGATAAATATAAGTCCGTATTGAGCAAGTGCAATCATGTTACTTTCAATTGAGCAATGCAAAGGTCAAACTTGGGGCGCAAAAAAATCTTACCATTTGGTAAAAAATCAAATCGACTGGTTGCGAATTCTGCTCAAACTTTGGGGCGTAATGCCAAGGTAGGATGCAATGTGCTTTTGCGCAACGCGTTGATCAATGTGTGGAAATTTTACCTGCAGAATTCGGTAGCGTTCTTCGGCCGTTTTTGTCAAAAGTTCTATTTGCTGTTGTTGCTTTTCCACGAAGGATCCTTCTGCGGTCATGCGCATGATGATTTGTCCAACGGGTTTATTCCCCAATTCGTGGAAATTGCTGCTTGAAATTCGAATCATTTCTGATTTTTCAAGTGCGACCACTTCCAATTCCGTCGATTGTTGGGTGAGCAAAGACATGTAATCGCAGCAGGGATTGTTTTCGAATCCAAAATCCAAGCAAACAAAGTTATTTTCCTTCCACAAAAAGACGCCGGCGCTACCCTTCAAAATGAAGTGGAAAAATTTTTCAGCGGTACCTTGCGGCTTAATGATTTGGTCTTTTTCATAGGTAACTGGTTCGCACAATTCAGCAAATTCAATCCACGTTTCGATAGGTGCATTGAAGTAGGGATCAAACGCTTGTTTTAAAATTTCTGGAAGCATCTTTTCTGTTAACACATTCACATGGACTCAATTTTTGCCTTACTCAAATATAGCAAATCGTTCTTAGGTAAATTTTCCTATTTCCGATCTGTCTTCCAAAAAGCATCCACCTTTCCCCCACTAATCATTCCATAACTCCCGAATCTCGGCCTCGGGAAATTCCACGCGGGTTCTCCACGATTGATCATAGAAATTGGTGCCTTGAGACATGACCAAACACCAAACGCCGTCGCCATAAGTTAGTTTAGTGATGTAGTATCCTTGGTCCCACAATTCCTCGATTTCATCCTTGGGGAAATGCTCGCGGGTGCGCCATTCCTGTGCAGTGAGACCAGAATACATATCCATGATGAGTACCCAGCGATCATAGCAATATTCCATCCCGGTGATGCGGTAGCCGAGATCCCAGTATTCCTGGATTTCGTCTTCGGGAAGAAGATCGGTGGTCACCCAAATTTGATCCGATTCATATTCCGTCATGGACATCACCAGGGTCCAAATTCCATCGCCATATGTTAGAATGGAAATCGAATACCCGAGCTCATACAAATCCCGAATTTCTTCCTCTGGAAAATCGAGGGTGGTTCTCCAAACTTGATCGATGAATTCTGTTCCTTTTTTCATGACCAAGGCCCATTTGCCGTCGCCATACGACAAATTGGAAATCATGTAGCCTTCCTCCCAATACGCGGCAATTTCTTCTTCAGGGAAGCTAGTAGTTGTGCTCCATGCTTCTTGGTCGTAATATTCCTGTGCAGACATGGTGAGCGCCCACACGCCGTCGCCGTAATACAAATCCGTGATGCGATGAGGTGGCAAGCTTTCGTTTTCGGTCGGTTCGTAGTCTCTGGGATAGAGACTGGCAATCACATTTTTATCACCCTCAGAAAGTCGTGTGTTCAATCCTACTTCGTAGCCATTCAAGGTGAACTCTCTTGGAATGGGATAGTGCATGATCGAAAGTCCGTCGTAAACACCATTTGTTTGACTTACGGAATACTTTTGAAACACGTTTTTGTCTACTTGATCTTTGCTCCAATTCTGAACCTGAAGGTAATGGGCATAGACACGTGGATAGTTCCAGTCAATCCCTGAATTGGGATGCATGTGCTCATGGAGTAGACCGAGGGCGTGACCAAATTCGTGCGTAATGGTTCTTCTGAATTCTTCGTCGTTTGTGTTGTTGTCGAACCAACCAAAGTTCATGGAAATTCCTCCCCTTCCCGGATACGACTCACCTGAGTTCGGATTCACTGAAAAATCGCCCGATTGTCTGCCGATTAGCGACCATGAACCTTTGTTTTGGTAGAAGCCAACGCGGATATCTGCGTCAGCACTATTGACAAATTCAAAGGTAATTCCACAATGATCACTCCAGGTTGGTGCGTGTTGCATCACTTTATCCTTTAGGTAATCAGCTCCATTCTGAAAAGAGACCGTCACCACATTTTTGCTCCATTTGAGGTCGCTGTAGAAGACGCCTTGGTACAGCGAATTGTCCACGGTCGGAAAAACAATGTCTGTACACGTGTGCGACTGCCCAAGGGTAAACTGGGCGATTGCCACGAAAAGATAGAGCGAAAGGGCGATTTTTTTTAGCATTGATTGAGCGTTTCCGTTGACGTTTATAGCCATGAAAGTATCGAATATTATGCCAATATCCTAGCCATTATATTTCTCGGATCAATCGAATCTGTCAAGCAAATCGAGTTGGTTTTACATTCACGAACATTTCTGGGCGGAGCTTAATCTTGTTTTTGAGATAAGGCTCTACGTCAAAAGCGCTTACAAAACCGAATCAATCAAAACGAAAAAAAGGCCGCTCAGTATGTCGAGACGGCCTCTTTATTAAACCATTTTGTTAATCTCTATTTCATGATCCGTTCAGAGAACATGCCATTTTGAGTGGAAATTTGAATCACATACATTCCAGCAGCATACGTGCTCAAGTCAATTTGAACCAATTTCTCCAATGGATTGACTTCAAACAAGAGCTTGCCTTCTGAACTGTACACTTCAAGTTTAATCATTTCGACATTTGCACTCACGTACACAAACTCTTTTGCTGGGTTTGGATAAATCGAAACGTCAAGTGATGCTTCATCCAGTCCAACGCATGGGTCGCTAGTAATCACAACCGTATCTTGCGCTGTACAACCGTTGTTGTTGGTACCCGTAATGATGTAGGTTCCTGCGTTGTTCACCGTTAATACAGCCGACGTGCTTCCGTTATTCCAAACAATATCGTCTGCATTTACGGTAGCCGTTACCGTTGCTGGAAACTGATTTTCGCACACAACTTGGTCTGCACCGGCATCCACATCTGGTGAATTCAAAATCGAAACGCTTGTTTGTGCATCTGCCTCGCATCCATTCACGTCTTCAACGTTGAGGGTAAAACTACCTGCAACAGAACCGTTGAGGGTATTAGAGCTTTGACCATTTGACCAGTTGTAAACCAAGCCTGATCCTTGAGCATTCGAGTTGATCGAATAAGGTAAGTTAGCGCTACAAATTTCGTAAAGTGGATCCAGTTGGATCGTTGGATTTTGCCAAACTTGTACGGTTGTTGTTGCTTGATTTTCGCAACCTGTATTCACGTCTGTAACCGTTACGTTGTAAGAACCTGCAGTGTTTACCGCAATTGTATCGTTGGTTTCATTCGTACTCCACAAGATGGAAGTGTTGACAGTCGAAACCGTGAGCACTGCAGGAAGTTCGCTTGCACAAAGAGAGACATCTGAAGCAAGTGTAAGACTTGGAAGTACATTCACTAATACATCCATTGTATCCGCTGCTGAACAACCAACACTATTTGTCCCCACAACAACCAACGACGATTGACCACTTTGTGGTGTAAGGTAATCACCGTTTGCACTGCCATTTGCCCATGCATAATTCTGTGCACCACTTGCATTGAGTTGGATTGAATCTCCTGCACACAATACTTGATCCTGACCTGCATTGGTTTGTGGCAAGGCATTTACCGTCAACTGAACTGTATCCACAGCTTGACAACCTGTCACCGCGTCGAGACCTGTAATCGTGTATGCATTCACACCGACCAATCCTTGGGTGTTGATAGACAACTGCGTTCCAGCTTGTCCATTACTCCAAAGATAAGATGTGGCGTTTCCGCTCGCAGTAACAGTAGCTACATCACCGTCACACGCGCTTAAATCCTGACCAGCATTCACCAATGGCAATGCATTCACCGTTAAGTTAAAGACTTCTGAAGTATCGACACAACCTAAGGTTGCATTTTGAACAGCCACATTGTAAGTTCCTGCAAGGTTAGCGTTATAAGTAGTGGAAGTTGCACCACCTAGAACTTGATTATTGGCGATCCATTGGTAGCTTACGTTAGGCTGGCTTGTTACAGACAGGTTAATCGCCTCATCCGCACAAATGGCGTTGCTCGCAGCAGCAATCACTGCCCCAGATGCAACCGCACATGTATTCATTTGGTATACAGAAAGCGTTGAGCTGACTTCATTCGCCAATAAAACTAGATTTTGTCCATTCGGAGAATCTTGAGCATCGATAATAACAATGCCTTCTGCGCCTAAGTCTGGTCCATTCGGATTGCTTGCGCTACGGTTGTTGGCATAACCAACATAAATTGGGGATGTAGGATTATCTACGTTGAAAATCATGACACCTCCCACACGCTCTAAAGCCGCGAAGACATATGTGTGTCCGTTAAATTCGTGCACCGCAATTCCTTCTACCTCTGGTCCCTTATCGTCTGAACGGTTCTTAACCGCTGGAGTTCCAACGGTATTCGAAGCATTGAACAGCGTACTGAAAGTAGGATGGTTCGCAATGATTTGCTCGATCATATCTTTCGAATCAAAGACCTGTGCACCCGTAGTTGGATTCCAGATGCTGAATGATCTACCCGACATAACATGTAACTCGTCATAATCTCCATCTCCATCGGTGTCACCTGAATATTTCAGTGCGGACAAACGACCCAAGAACTTGTTGTTTCGAAGAATAGCTGCATCTGGAAAAGCTGTGGTGTCAAGCAAATTAAACGTTGACGAAGAAATGCGATTGGCGTCGACCACCGAACCAAATTCGCGGGAATCGCCTTCGTTTGCTGTGAACAAATACCCTTGACCAGCGATCGTTTTGTAAGCAATGGCATCAGGCATGTAAGCACCTTTGATCGGCAAATCTCCAGTAATCAATACCATACCGCTCTGATCAGACGCGTCTAGGGCATTATTGGAACCTGCTGCATACGAAGAATAACCAAATGGAGTCAATGAAACAATCGAGTTTGTTACTAAATCGATCGTTAATAGCGCATTGTTTTCTTGCATGGTCACATACGCCTTGGTATTGTCTGTTGAAACAGTAACATACTCAGGTTCTAAATCTTGTGCTGCACTTGCACTTGTTGTAAAGATGCGAATACCTTGAGCACGCAAAGCTGCCTCTTGTCCGTTGAAACTGGTGAGACCGATGTTTGTGACGTTCGCTTGAGTAAGCGTTGCAATACCTCCTGAGATGTCAATGATGGACACTGAACCTTCTGGATCTACTGAATACGTTGAATTCGGTTCACCTTCGTTCGCCGTGATTAATTTCGTGTCATTTTGATTGAACGTGATCATATCTGGCATCGCACCCACCGTAACTTGGTTTTGGAATACACCATTTTGATCAAAGAAAACCACCGAACCGTTGAGTTGGGCATTGGTGTTCTCTACCGCAGCTGCCACAATACCATTTTTCGCAACTATTGAATTGATCCCTCCATAAGGCGCCATGGAAATACTGGTGATCAAAACGGGAGCCGCTGGATTACTGAAATTCACCACGTCCATTTTTTGACCGATGCTGTTGGCAATGTACAAGCGATCTGTACTTGGGTCAAATGCCACAATTTCGGTAGAATTTGTTCCTGTTGTACCATTCGAAAAACTCGTGAGTAATTCCAAATTCAGTTCGTTGGTAGGCGTTGGAGCTACATAATCGTTGTCCTTGATAAAAATGATACTGTAATTATTTGTCAGTGATACTTTTGCATTCTCAGAGTCGAGTGCTTTGATCACAATACGTTCTGCTTTTTCGGCTACTGCGTCATCAACAATCTGAATGGACAAATTATATACACCGTTGCTTGCCGCTGGAACCGTCAATGAACCCGCCCACGTAAAATCATCATTGACCGTTGCATTGTGATAGGTGGAAAAACCAAAATTGACGGTAATAGGAGCTTGATTGGCATTGGCAATTGTAACGGGTACATTTACCGTACCTACGTTTTCATTGACCGCAAAGAAATTACTAGCCGTTGCAATTGAAACATCAGCTCGATCTTCAAACACACGCACTAAATCAAAACGTGAGGTTCCTCCAGTTGAAAAAGAACTCGTTGAGCGAGCGGCCAAATACGTACCTGCCGTCGGATCAAATGCGGCAACCACACGAAACGCTAAATTGGGATTGTTATTGAAATTGGCGTTCGCCGCAAACGATACTGTTCTATGATACCAAGTGTCACCCGTTCCTGTAGCCTGTGGCACAAAGGTAAAAACAGTTGTGTCTACCCAAACTGGCATGCCACCAGTTGTTGCACCAGTATGATCTAAAGTATATTGCAAAACCCACGTATTCGGAGCTGTATTGCTCAAACGTTGCCAAAAGGAAATACCAATTCGTGAGTAGCCTGTTGTATTCGCATTGATTTGAACACCACGCGTTTTGGAACCCGTTCCTTGTGCTGGCCATCCAGTGGCATTAAAACCTGAGTTATCTGTTGTGTTTGTCTCTACTGGCAAAGTTGATCCAGTATAGCCCGTAACGTAGGTAAATGTGGAACCGCCAACCACGTCGAAGGCACCCGTGCCGCTAACAGGTGTGTTTGTTCCAGTAGACACACTGGCATCGTTTACAACTGAATTGAAATCCCAATGGGTTACCAATGATTGTTGGCTGATTCCAAAAAATGGAGCAATTAATAGTATTAAAAGTAGCTGTCGTTTCATCATCTTAATTTTAAGGCAAAACTACTGCCGCCAAATCAAGAGAAAATTTATTCTACGTCAATCTTACATTTAGTTCTCATGAACTCATCGAGGTTATTTGTTCATACTCTAAACTTGTATTAAATAGGTGTGTCCTCAAACAAAATAGTTGATGCAAGAGTGCTGAACGGTACCTATCAGGCATCTAAATTTGGTGAAAGATATCCGGCTTAAATGGTTACCATTCACTCCGAACCTTCCGCATGCGGGCGGAGGTGGAAAACTCTCATTGCATTTTTTGTTTTGGATGGTAAGATTGCACTTCGACCACTTCGACTGCGCTCAGTGGCCGTATGTTCAGTGACCAAGATTGAAAGATTGAAAAAATGCACGAGGATTTGAAGCCGAAGACCGAGCATATGGTTATCGAGAACGGGGCCAAAAGACCTCAAAACTTTATCCCAGCATTTCTACTCCTCTATCTTCATGATGATTTCAGAGCTTCCATCACTGAACACATAGATTAACGGAGTGTTTGGTGTGATCTGCGTTTCTCGTCCTAGCAGGTCAACGATTTTCACCAGTTGTTTCTCCGCCGTAACGAATGTGATGGATTCTAAGCCAACTCCAGAACATGCGTCAATGTTGTAATTGTCTAGATATCCAAATTGTGTACAATTCGAGTTGCCGTTACTGTTGGCAATGTACAGATGATTCATGTCCTCAAGAACTGGGATAGAATAGGTTGAAGACCCTAGCAGATTGGTATATCCAGCATCCTGATACACGCTTAATGTAGCTGTAGTGCTATTCGAGATTTCCAATTCTACACGATAGGTTGTGTTGGCTTGCATCTGAAACGTTGGATTCATTGACATGATAGATGATCCCGTAAGCTGATTACCATTGCGATTAAAAAATCGCAATTCACTACTGTATACTTCAACAGCAAGAAAGTCAATATTTTGCATCGGACCCGCTGCGGATGGACTTATTGGATTTTGCCTCCATGGATGCAAATGCGTTCCTGTAACCTCGTAAGGCGTTAATATTAATGGGAAAAATGTGTTGTAATTATTACTGTTCGCAGGCGTAATCTCGAATCTAATACAATAATCCTTACTCAAGGTTGATGATAATTGCGTGTGGATAAAACTGGCATCAACCGATGTGGTAAGTTTATAATCAATGCGTTCATTTGCACTATTATAACCAAATCCTGGATATGGACTTGATCCATAGTCGTCATAATAACTCCAACCATTTGAGAGAGGGTCAACTGAAAAAACATAAATAGATTGAGCGTCAACCACTGAAGAGAGAAGCAAAATTAACAGTATTGATAAGAAGGTCTTCATATTATTTAGGGTTAAATTTTTATCAAGTTATGAAAAAAATCTCAGATACTGATAAACGGTAGCTCTTTGGCACAATTCTCACCCCAACTTTCATTAGAGAAAATCGGCTTTAATGACTTGTCCCAATGTTCATACACTTCTTGGTTTTCCATCTTCCAAGTTCCGTTAAGAAACGCAGGAAAAGTCGTTTGGGCGAACGTTAAGTCTCCCGAAAACAGAAGGAGTAGGATCAAAATATATTTCATCGTTTTCTGTGTTTTTTGTTACATGAGTTTACTGATGAAATTAATCAAAATCTTTCGGATAAGGAGTTCTCTATAATTTCATGAAACATCATAGATTCCCACCCTTCAACGCGCGCGCGGAGTTGGAAAACCCGCATTGCATTTTTTGTTTTGGATGGTAAGATTGCACTTCGACCACTTCGACTGCGCTCAGTGGCCGTATGTTCAGTGACCAAGATTGAAAGATTGAAAAAATGCAAGAGGATTTGAAGCCGAAGACCGTCTTAATGATTATCGGGATCGCGCAAAAAAACAAAATTATGTTTTACTTGATCATCGGACCCTAACCAATCAACCCATCAATGATCCGGTCATCCACCAAATTGGGAATGGTGACTTTCAGCTTCGGTTCGATTTCCATGGCGCGTTTAATGGCAAAGGTTGCACCTTCGTTTCTGGCCCAGTTGCGGCGAGCGATTCCGTTGTTGACGTCCCAGTGGAGCATCATTGTTAGGCGGCGTTCGGCATCTGAACTGCCATCCAGGAGCATTCCGAATCCACCGTTGATCACTTCGCCCCAACCTACTCCGCCTCCGTTGTGAATGGAAATCCAAGTGGCACCACGGAAACCGTCACCAATCACATTGTGAATCGCCATGTCGGCTGTGAACTTCGATCCGTCGTAAATGTTCGATGTTTCGCGATACGGTGAATCCGTTCCAGACACGTCATGGTGATCGCGCCCTAGTACTACTGGTCCAATTTTACCCGCTGCAATCGCATCGTTGAAGGCCTTCGCAATTTTCATACGACCTTCGGCATCGGCATAGAGTATACGCGCTTGAGATCCAACTACCAATTTATTTTCTTGCGCACCTTTGATCCATTGGATGTTGTCGGACATTTGCTGCTGAATTTCTTGCGGACTGTTCAAACGAATTTCTTCTAAGACAGCACAGGCAATTGCATCTGTTTTCGCCAAATCTTCCGCCAAACCTGATGCACACACCCAACGGAAGGGACCAAATCCATAGTCGAAACACATGGGCCCCATGATGTCTTGCACATATGAAGGATATTTGAAATCAATTCCATTTGCTGCCATGACGTCCGCTCCTGCGCGAGATGCTTCAAGCAAAAACGCGTTTCCATAATCGAAAAAATAGGTTCCTTTTGCCGTATGGCGATTTATGGCGTCGGTATGGCGAACAAGCGTTTCCTTGACCTTAACTTTGAACGCTTCAGGATCGGTTGCCATGAGTTCATTGGCTTGATCAAAACTCATTCCCATGGGATAATAGCCACCTGCCCATGGATTGTGCAAAGAGGTTTGATCCGATCCAAGGTCGATGTGAATGCCTTCTTGGTCAAATTGTTCCCACACTTCTACTATGTTTCCTAAGTAAGCAATCGAAACAACTTCTTTCGCTGATTGCGCGGTTCGAACACGATTTACCAGCTGATTCAAATCGGTGATAATTTCATTCACCCAACCTTGGTCGTGACGAATTTGTGTGATTTTCGGGTTGACTTCTGCGCAAACGGTGATGCAACCGGCAATGGTACCTGCCTTAGGCTGTGCGCCACTCATTCCTCCCAATCCAGAGGTCACAAAGAGTGAACCAGCGGGTGATTTTTTGATTTTTCTAAATCCATTCAAAACGGTGATTGTGGTACCGTGAACAATGCCTTGCGGGCCAATGTACATATACGATCCCGCGGTCATTTGTCCGTATTGCGAAACACCCAATGCATTGAATTTCTCCCAATCGTCCTGCGCCGAATAATTCGGAATCACCATCCCATTTGTCACCACCACGCGTGGTGCATCTTTGTGTGATGGAAACAAGCCCATTGGATGGCCTGAATACATGGTCAAGGTTTGCTCATCCGTCATTTCGGAGAGGTATTTCATGGTGAGTCGGTACTGAATCCAATTCTGGAAAACGGCTCCATTTCCACCATACGTAATGAGTTCATGCGGATGCTGCGCTACGGCATAATCCAAGTTATTCTGAATCATCAACATGATGGCTTTCGCTTGCATCGACTTTCCGGGGTATTCATCAATTCCACGGGCGTGCATTTTATAGGTAGGCCGATAGCGCAACATATAAATGCGGCCATACGCGTTCAGTTCGTCTAAAAATTCGGGTGCAAGTTGGGCGTGTTGATCCTTTGGAAAGTAGCGCAATGCATTCCGAAGTGCCAATTTTCGCTCATCTTTGGAGAGAATTTGCTTGCGCTTTGGTGCATGGTTGATCCCTTCTTCGATGGGTGGCATTGGTGGAATCACCGTTGGAATTCCTTCCATGATCTCACGTTGAAAAATCGTTGCGTCTGTAATTGGGCTCATTTCATCCTATTTATGCAACTCCAAAGTTAGTCCAATTCGTTCAATTGCTTAGAGATTGAGCACAAAAAAACGCCCTGACGATGAACATCAGGGCGTTTATATATGCGTTTAGAGAGACGTTACTTCAACAAGTTGATGTGTCCTTCGTAGGTATATTTCGCATCATTAATTAAATCTTTGGTTCGAATGACCCATGTGTAGGTTCCTTGCTCGGCAATTTTACCACCATACGTTCCATCCCAACCAATTTCAATATCGTATGATTCCCAAATCAATTCACCCCATCTGTTGTAGATCAATAATTCGAAATCGTACACGTCAATTCCTTCCATGTACACGCGCCACGATTGGTTGTGCTCGTCTCCGTCAGGCGTAAATGAATTTGGTGCATAGATCAACACTTCAGGATAAACAACTAGTTCGTGTTCCATCGTGTCTATGCATCCAAGTTCAGAGGTGGTAATCAACATAACATCGTAACGACCCTCAACTCCATCGGGGAACAGAACGTCCACATTTGTTTGTGTTGATTGTGAAGGCATTCCATCTTCAAAGAACCACTGGTAGGTATATCCATTGAATGAATAATTTGTGAATTTGACTTGTGTGTTGAACATCAAAACTGGGTTTGGTGTGTATTTGAAATCCGCAACTGGTTTTGGATCAACACTTAGCAATTCTACAAAGGTCAAGGAGTCAATACATCCTTCGAAACTCGTTACAATCAGTTGAACATCGTATTCTCCAGCCCACATTGGAGCAGTTGTGATGGTATCTTGATTCACAAACTCTTGTTCGCCGTCAACCAACCAATAAGTATATTGGCTCATTGTTGGATCCGTTGTGTTTACAATATCAAAGATCGCTGGTTCACATTGAATTGGATTCAAAACATTCACGGAAGGCACAGGCAATGGAGCCACACGCACATTTGTAGTCATCACCAAAGGTGTCGATTCACAATTGTCTTCAATTGTTACCGTGTATGTTGTTGTTGCGGCAGGGGAAACGTTGATTGTATGACTTCCAACTCCCGTAAAGGTATTTCCAGAAGACCATACGAATGAGTAAGGTTGACCCAAACCACCTACAACTGTTGCTGTAAGGTCTGTGTTAAATCCTGGACAAATGGTATCGAATGGCGAAATTGTACCTGTCAAAGGAGGACGCACGGTCACATTCACAGAAGTCGAAGGAGAAAGACATCCAGCTTGATTTTCTGCATATACCGTATAGGTTGTTGCGACCATTGGCGAAACCGTTTGTGATGCATCCGTGTTTGCAGTATTATCCCAATGATATAGGAACGAAGTTCCACCTGTTGCCGTAGCAGTAAGTGTTGTTGAGCCATTCTCACAAATAAGGATGTCTGGTGAAACGGAGATTGTCATAGGTGCAGGTTCCGTAATCACCACTGTAACACATTTTTGACAACCCGATGCCGTTCGAGCACAAACGGTGTACGATCCTGCAAGGAAACCAGATTGCGAATTATTTGGCACCCACGTTACCGCATTGTCGAAACTATATTCAACTGCACCGGCCGAAGTGATCGTGATTGTTCCGTCAGGCACGCCAGCACAAGATGGACTTGTTCCAGCAGCTGTAACCGTTAAATCACTTACCGTAACTGTAATCGTGTCTTGAATAGGACCACACGTTGCGTTCGTTTCTTGCAAGATAAAATAGTATGTTCCAATTTGATTCGCGGTAGCGAATGTATTCAAGTTCGTATTGTTCGGAATAAAGTTCACTGTAGGTGTTGGCACTACGCTTGCCGTATTCACTAACCACATGGAGGTGTTGTTGATCGGATCATCTGGCGTACCTGAGAGCGAAACAAGTGATCCCAAACAAATGTTTTGGTTCACACCTGCGTTCGGCATAGGTGGGTTGACAACGGTGATCGTAAATGTATCCACTGTCATAGCTCCTCCTAGACCTCCGTCGAATATTTCCACATAATAATCCGTTGTCACTGTGGGCGTAACAATTACGTTTGAACCACTACTGGTGTTCGATACCCCAGTTGTCACCAACCAGTTGTAGGTAGAATTGGTATATACTGCTGGAGGCGTAATGCTTACCGTTGCAAAATCCCCAAGGCAAATTGTTTGGTCCGGGGTACCCGGCGAACAACCAATGGAAGCACCTGCTGGAGGGAAGGTTATGTTCACGACTCCATTTTGGTAGCTGTAGTTCGAGAACATCAAAATATACTGTTGTCCAGCAAGCACAGGAATTGACGGTTGGAAATTCCCAGCGATTCCACCAGGAGGCGGTCCACCAGAAGACATTCCTGTAAATCCTTGCGCGGATGCATTCCAATTGCACGCTGCTGGAGAAACCAAGTTGTTTTGAATATCCGAACATCCAGTCGCAGCATTGTATGGCCACAGCGCCCAGTCGTAGTAACCCGACCCTCCTGGAGCGCCAATATTGAACATAAGCTGTCCGTTGGACGTTACGTTCAATACGAACCAGTTTGGGTTGAGCTCACCTGCGAGAAGGCATCCGAAGTTTCCACCAGGATTTGTACTTGGATTAGAAGTGCTTCCTGCAGGCGGTACTACGGGATTGGGGCTAGGGGTAGTCCCCAATGTAAACGGCACAGGCAGCGAGTTACAGACATATTGAGCTTGACTGCATGAAGTCGAAGTGCCTTGACCAAAAACGCCAAATGCTCCTAAAAGCACGATGGTTGCGAAGATTGCTTTCATACTTACTTTTATTGACAGTTGGTGAATGGAAATGGATTCATTGCATCAACGCCATAGACGCCAATTTGAACACAGCTAACTGAGTTTGCGTGTACTTCGAACCAAGAAATAAAATCAGATTCAGACAAGGATTGAAGACCCGTTGTCACAACGAAAGCCCGTTGCGTGAGCAAATCCAAGCGAACCATTTCAACCTCTGGATGATTGGTGTAAATTGAGTTGGTTAACTGATCCAGCTCCGCTTGAGTGTTAATTGAAAACATCGACTGAGCGAAGAGACGCACATCAGAGGGTTGAGTGGATGCTTGTGTTGATTGTCCAAATGAGACCCCCAAAACGAGCATAAACGAAATAGTTAGTAATAATTTCATTGTATGATTCTTTTTTTAACAAGACGCAAAGTTAAACGATTAGTTGCCTCGCTATTATGAGAAAGATGCCTTTCTATCGTTTTTGTGTCAAATAAATCACTTTTGTGATATTCTTCACAAATTAGTAAAATCGCACTCTATTTTTTAATGAACTTAAAGGACTTTCCGGGGTAAACCGCCGTTTGTCCAAGTTCTTCTTCGATGCGCAACAATTGGTTGTATTTCGCCATTCGGTCACTTCGCGATGCAGAACCTGTTTTGATTTGTCCGCAGTTGAGCGCAACAGCAAGATCAGCAATTGTACTGTCTTCTGTTTCTCCGCTTCGGTGACTCATCACAGAACTGTAGCCATTTCGGGTAGCCATTTGCACGGCTTCAATGGTTTCTGTGAGGGTCCCAATTTGGTTGACTTTGATCAAAATTGAGTTGGCTGTGTTTTCAGCAATTCCGCGCGCAAGGCGTTTGGTATTGGTCACGAATAAATCATCTCCAACCAATTGAACACGATCTCCTAGTTCTTTCGTAGCTAGGTTCCAGCCGTTCCAATCGTCTTCTGCCAATCCATCTTCAATGGAAATGATTGGATATTTGTTCACCCATTCTTTCCAGAAAGCAACTTTTTGCTCGCTATTCATTTGCGCGCCTGTCGATTCAAAGGTGTACAAGCCTGTTTCAGCGTTGTAATACTCAGAAGCTGCGGCATCGAGTGCAATGTAAACGTCTTCACCTGGAGTAAATCCTGCGAGTTTAATCGCTTCGATCACCACTTCAATTGCTTCTTCATTCGATCCTAAACTCGGTGCAAATCCTCCTTCATCACCCACATTCGTAGACATTCCTCGGCTTTTCAACACGCTTTTTAGGTGGTGAAAAATCTCCGTTCCCCAACGCAATCCTTCTGAGAATGAGTCCGCACCAAAGGGCATGACCATGAATTCTTGGATGTCAATTTTATTATCGGCGTGTGAGCCACCGTTTAAGATGTTCATCATGGGCACAGGCATCGTTACTGCTCCGACTCCACCAACGTATTTAAACAAACTCAATCCCGTTTCGTCTGCAGCTGCTCGTGCTGCTGCCAATGAAACACCAAGAATTGCATTTGCACCGAGGTTTGATTTATTTTCGGTTCCGTCCAATGCGATCAATTTCGCATCAATGGCTTTTTGATCACACACATCATATCCTTCAAGTGCTTCATTGATGATGGAATTCACATTTCCAACAGCTTTCAGCACACCTTTACCCAAGTAATAATCTTTGTTTCCATCGCGCAACTCCATAGCCTCATGAATCCCCGTGGATGCTCCAGATGGCACAGCAGCTCTTCCAAGAACGCCCGAGGTTGTAATTACATCCACTTCAATGGTTGGATTTCCGCGAGAATCTAGAATTTGACGGGCAATGATTTGTGCGATATAGCTCATGATGCGTGATTTTTCATGTTGTCAATAAATTGATCAAATAAGTAGCGCGAGTCGTGCGGACCTGCTGATGCTTCTGGGTGATATTGAACCGAAAAAACGGGTTTGTTGATCAATTCTATTCCTGCCACAGTGTGATCATTCAAGTGAATGTGCGTCACTGCGACGTTGGTATGTTGTTCTGTGCTTTCTTTTGAGATCACGAATCCGTGATTTTGAGAGGTAATTTCCCCTTTGTCCGTTTTGAGATTTTTGATCGGGTGATTGATTCCACGGTGACCGTTAAACATTTTCTCTGTTTTCAGTCCTTGGCTCAGGCCTAAAATTTGGTGTCCAAGACAGATTCCAAAAACAGGTTTACCTTCTTCAACTATTTTGCCAACAAGTTCAATTGACTTTGGCATTGCAGATGGATCTCCAGGTCCATTTGAGAGCATGTATCCATCAGGACTAAAGCTGTTTAAATCGTCAATGGTTGAATCGAGAGGGAACACTTTTACATGGCAACCACGCTCCACGAGGCAGCGAACGATGTTCTTTTTCACACCAAAATCGATGAGTGAAACTTTGTATGCTGGATTTTCAGGTTTCACTTCATAGGCAACTTTTGTAGCTACTTTCGAAGAAAGCTCTAAACCGTCCATTGATGGCACCTTTGCTAATTGAGTTTTTAGTTCGTCGATGTTTGTGGTCTCAGAAGAAATGATTGCGTTCATCGCTCCTTTACTTCGAATGTGTCGCACAAGTGAGCGCGTATCTATGTCCGAAATGCCAACATTGTTGTTTTCGACCATATAATCTTGAAGCGACTTTGAGCCAGATGGACGCGAGTAGATGTCTGAGAATTTTTTGATCACCATTCCGGCAATTTTCATCCCATCGGATTCTACCTCTTCGTCATGCACACCATAATTCCCGATATGCGCGGTCGTCATTACGAGGATTTGACCAAAATAGGAAGGGTCCGTGAAGACTTCTTGGTAGCCCGTCATCCCAGTATTGAAGGCGATTTCACCCGTTGTTGTTCCGATTTTTCCGATGGCGATTCCTGTATAAGTGGTTCCATCTTCTAATAAAAGTACTGCTGGATGCTGTTCTGCCATTGCTGAAATTTTCTGCAAATTTAGGGTTTTATAGTTGAACAACAAGATCGATTTAGTAGGAAGATATTAACAGGGTTGGCGGATTTTTAGATCGTTGGATTTTTAGATCGTTGCGCTTTTAGATTGACGCAGTTGGTAGGTTTGAATACTTATGAAAGAGGAAAATTATCCACAGGTAACTCTTTCAAAATCGAAGGAGCTCGGATGAATCGCAAGTGAATTGAATGTCTACACCAACCAAAAATCACCGACTCCCAATAAAAAAGGGACATGATACAATCACATCCCTTTGATATTCTTTCAACCGACTGCACGATGTACAGGGTCAATTTACTTTATAATCCCAGTTCGGTTATTAATTGCAATTATTTGGCATAACAATGCCATCGATCCCAACGATTGTTCCAGTGCCAGCCTGACAGCAAATAACGCCATAAAATTGAACACAGCAGCACTGATTAGCTAGTTGCTGAGCTTGAGCGCGCGCTGAAGCCAATGCTCCACCACAAGGCATCTCGCCGTCACAAGGATTATTACTTAACGCAACAACATCTGTGTCGCGTAACTCAATGGTAGATAGAGAGCGAATCGCATCTTCTCCATACGTTGCCTTGATCTCAGCAACCGTCATTAACGTGTACCCCTCTTCTGGATTGTTGTTAGCAAATGTTACAGATGATACCGCGATCACCACAAACATCATTAATAAAACATTAAGTTTTCTCATAGTAGTAAAATATTATTGGTTTGTAAACGGCTAAAATAAGAAATATTAAATCGGGAAAAATAACCAGGTAAAAAAAATCGTTAATCAATTACGAAGAGCACTGAAGTATTGACCCTCGAAGAACGTTGCAACTAATTCTGGGGTGCACCAACTTCTCAATTCTTGAGCAACAAAAAAGGGACATGATACAATCACATCCCTTTGATATTCTTTCAACCGACTAAACCAAGTGTAGGGTCAATTTACTTTTTTTCTGATTCTTCGTCAGATGAAGGCTCTTCAGCATCTGGAGTTTCCTCATCGGTAGCAGCTTCTTCAGCCACCACTTCTGCTTCTTCAACAACTTCTGCCTCCTCAACAACTTCTGCTTCTGCTGAAACTTCCGCTTCTTCTGTTGCATCAGTTGCTGTTTCAACTGTTTCAGTTGACGCAGCTGCTGATCCAGCACCAGATCCACCACGACGTGAACGACGAGTTGTAGATTTTTTCGCTTTCTCGTTTGTATAGATTTCGTTGAAATCAACCAATTCGATCATACACATTTCAGCGTTATCTCCAAGTCGATAACCTGTACGAATGATACGTGTGTATCCTCCTGGACGGTCAGCAATTTTTGGCGCTACTTCTCTAAACAATTCTGTTACAACTTCTTTGTTTTGAAGAAGGCTAAAAACGGTTCTTCTTGAGTGCGTTGAGTCGTCTTTTGATTTTGTCAAAATTGGTTCAACGTATACGCGAAGTGCTTTTGCTTTAGCAATTGTTGTGTTGATACGTTTGTGTTCGATAAGTGAACAAGCCATGTTGGAAAGCATTGCTTTTCTGTGAGCAGTCTTTCTTCCTAAGTGATTGAATTTTTTTCCGTGTCTCATAATGATAAATTTCGTAAGTAACGGTTAACTGAATCCTGTTGGTGTATCGCTACGGTTCAGTCACCTATTACGCCATTTTAAAAAATAATTGCGATACTAATCTTTGTCTAATTTGTATTTCGAAACGTTCATTCCGAAGTTAAGTCCTTTGTTATCCACAAGGTCTTCCAACTCAGTAAGTGATTTTTTACCGAAGTTACGGAACTTCAAGAGGTCGTTTTTGTTGTAAGAAACGAGGTCTCCTAGCGTTTCAACGTCAGCTGCTTTCAAGCAATTCAATGCGCGAACAGAAAGGTCCATATCAACCAATTTCGTTTTCAACAATTGACGCATGTGCAATGATGTTTCATCGAATTCTTCTGTTTCCGCTTTCACTTCGCTATCCAATGTGATACGCTCATCAGAGAAGAGCATGAAGTGGTGAATCAAAATTTTCGCTGCTTCTTTCAATGCTTCTTTTGGATGAATAGAACCGTCTGTTGTGATGTCAAAAATCAACTTTTCGTAGTCGGTTTTTTGTTCAACGCGATAGTTTTCCACTTCGTATTTCACATTTTTGATTGGCGTGAAGATTGAGTCGATGGAGATTGTTCCAAAAGGAGCGTTCCCATCGCGGTTGTCTTCAGCTGGAAGGTATCCACGACCTTTAACGATCGTCAATTCAATTTCCAACTTAACAGATGGTTCCATGTTGCAAAGTACCAAATCTGGATTCAGAACTTGGAATGCAGATGTAAATTTACCAATGTCACCAGCGGTCAATGTTTGCTGACCAGAAACAGAAACAATAACTGTTTCAGTATCTGTACCGTTGATTTGTTGTTTGAAACGTACTTGTTTCAAGTTCAACACAATCTCAGTTACGTCTTCAACCACACCTTTGATCGTTGAGAACTCGTGATCTACGCCTTCGATTCGAACGGATGCAATTGCAAATCCTTCCAATGAAGAAAGTAGAATACGACGGAGCGAGTTACCTACTGTGATACCATATCCAGGCTCCAAGGGACGGAATTCAAATTGTCCTTGGTGCTCATTGGATTGGATCATGATCACTTTATCCGGTTTTTGGAAATCTAATATTGCCATTTTTTCTTCGTTTTAGTTGAAATTCGGTTGCGCGGTTTGCTAGTTTGAAGAAGGTCTATCAAACCCTTTGGCCGAACCCAACATGATTAATTATTATTTAGAGTACAATTCGACGATGAGTTGTTCCTTGATGTTTTCAGGGATCATTTCACGAGTTGGCACTCCAACAACTTTACCTTCCATTTGACCAGCAGACCATGTAAACCAATCGAAGGTTTTTGGGTTTCTTGCCAATGAGTCAGTAATTGTTTCAAGTGATTTTGATTTTTCACGAACACCTACTGTTTCACCAACTTTCAATGAATAAGAAGGAATGTTTACAACTGCTCCATCCACTGTAATGTGTTTGTGTGATACCAATTGACGTGCTGCACTACGCGTCGGTGCAATTCCAAGACGGTAAACTACGTTATCCAAACGTGCTTCACACAGTTGCAAAAGCACTTCACCAGTGATGCCTTTCATGCGTGACGCTTTTTCGAACATGTTCGAGAATTGACGCTCAAGGATACCGTAGGTATACTTTGCTTTTTGCTTTTCAGCTAACTGAATTGCGTACTCAGATTGTTTTCCTCTACGTTTGTTTGGACCGTGCTGTCCTGGACCGTATTGTCTTTTTTCCAACGCTTTGTCTGCTCCGTAGATCGGTTCTTTAAAGCGACGTGCGATTTTTGTTTTTGGGCCAATGTATCTTGCCATATCTATTTTATTTGTGGGCGATCATGAATTAAGGCTTGTCCTCCGATGATCGTGATTCCCTTTGTTTTTGATTACTTTGTTTAAAGATAGACTTTAGACTACTAGACATTAGACAAAAGACTTATTCAGTCATGTATCTTTTATCTTAGCATCTAACGTCTATTCTATACTCTTCTTCGTTTTGGTGGACGACATCCGTTGTGTGGAAGTGGTGTAACATCGATTATTTCAGTTACTTCAATTCCAGCATTGTGCAAAGAACGGATTGCAGACTCGCGTCCAGATCCTGGTCCTTTTACATATACTTTCACTTTGCGCAATCCGAAGTCATGCGCTTCTTTCGCAGCGTCTTCAGCAGCAACTTGTCCTGCGTAAGGCGTGTTCTTTTTAGAACCTTTGAAGCCCATTTTTCCAGATGATGACCAAGAAATAACTTGACCAGCACTGTTCGTCAATGATACGATCACATTGTTGAAGGTAGCTTGAATGTGCGCTTCACCCATTGCGTCAACTTTGACGTTTTTTTTCTTCTTTTGATTTGACTTTGCCATGTTTATTAGCTTTTGTGTGTTGACTGAAACTCAGACAACACGATAAATGTTCATTGCTTTCATTAGAATTGGATTGATTCGAAATAAACGAGTCAGTCCAGCGATGCATCTTCCGATCGAGGGGGCAATTATTACTGAAAAAAGCGTTCTTATGCACAGCGTAAGACCTTTAACAGCGGACTGCCTGTCCACAGGATCAGAAGTAGCAGTGCTACTTCTTCTTATTCGCAACCGTTTTTCTTCTACCTTTACGTGTACGTGAGTTGTTCTTTGTACGTTGACCTCTCAATGGAAGACCTGCTCTGTGGCGAATTCCTCGTTGACAACCGATGTCCATCAAACGTTTGATGTTTGTTTGAACTTCTGAACGCAAAGCACCTTCCACTTTGATTTCATTGATTGCATTACGAATTGCACCCAATTGATCATCGTTCCAATCTTGAACTTTGATGTTTTCATCAACTCCTGAAGTTGCAAGAACTTTACTCGCTAGGCTTCTTCCGATTCCGTAAACATACGTCAATCCGATAACACCTCTTTTGTTTTTTGGTAGATCTATACCTGCTATACGTGCCATATCTTATCCTTGTCTTTGTTTGAATTTAGGATTCTTCTTGTTAATCACGTAAACCACTCCGTTACGTTTTACGATCTTGCAATCCGCAGAACGTTTTTTTACTGATGCTCTTACTTTCATCTTTTTGTTATTAATCGGCTTTCGAATTCCAACCACGTTTCCAGTCTCGCTCTCGGTGTCTTACGACACGTTGAAATTGACCTCCTTTGATTGGTGCGAACTTCCCGTTCGCGGGATCGAAAACTTCGTTTTCTCTTATTTATATCTAAATGTTATTCTTCCTTTTGACAAATCGTAGGGAGACATTTCTACTTTTACACGGTCACCTGGAAGAATTTTGATGTAATACATTCTCATTTTCCCAGAGATGTGTGCAGTAATCACGTGGCCGTTTTCTAGTTCGACACGGAACATTGCGTTAGACAATGCTTCGTTGATTACTCCGTCTTGCTCTATTGATGTTTGTTTCGCCATATTACATTCCTGACATTTCGCCAGCGTTTCTTCTTCCTTTGATGCGCGTTCCTTCCATCAATCCATCCATTTGGCGGTTCAATAGATAAGACTCAATTTGTTGAAGTGTATCCAATACCACTCCGACCATGATCAACAGAGACGTTCCTCCAAAGAACATTGCGAAAGCATCATTCACACCTGCCATTTTAGCAATAGCTGGAATAATTGCAATTGCTGCCAAGAACACAGATCCAGGGAACGTAATCCGCGATACCAACGAGTCGATATAGCTTGCGGTTTCTTCACCTGGACGAATTCCCGGGATGAAACCACCACTCTTTTTCAAATCATCTGCAATTTTGCGTGGATTGATCATAATTGCCGTGTAGAAATACGTGAAGACAATAATGAGAATGGCCAACGTAAGGTTATAACCAAAACCATAAATATCACCAAATACACGCGACATAAAACCTGCATCCTGACCTCCAGCGAAAATCATAATCGGAACGGTCATAATTGCTTGAGCAAAGATGATCGGCATTACTCCCGACGCATTTACCTTGATTGGCAAATAGTTTCGAGCACCTTGATCTTCAGCAGAACGAGCTCCCACCACACGTTTTGCCGTGTTGAGCGGAACCTTACGAACACCTTGAACAATGAGTATTGTTCCAAGCACTACCACCATGAAGGCAAAGATTTCCAATACAATTTTCAACATGTTACCTTGTTCATAGGAGAACGTGAATTCTGCCATAAATGCTTCTGGGAGACGTGCAAGGATTCCGACAGTGATCAACAACGAGATTCCGTTCCCGATTCCTTTGTCTGTAATTCTTTCACCCAACCATACTGCGAACATTGCACCTGCAACGAGAACCGTGATTGACTGTACCCACCAGAATGTACCCGCATCCACAGGTAAAGCACCTTTAGATTCGATGTACATGGTTAAGTAAGTTGGAGCTTGCAAAGCACAGATCACAATCGTCAAAACGCGTGTGAACATGTTGATTCGCTTTCTTCCAGACTCACCTTCTTGTTGCATTTTCTGAACAGCAGGTACTGCCATTCCAAGGAGTTGCATGATGATAGACGCACTAATGTACGGCATGATACCTAGTGCCATAATTGAGGCATTGGTAAATCCACCTCCAGAGAATAGCGAAAGTAGGGTTTCCAACATATTTGAGTCTCCACCTTCTTGCGCTTGTTGTAGAGCTGTATAATTAACTCCAGGCAAGATAATGAACGATCCAATACGATAGATAAGGATTAAGGAGAGCGTCAAAATGATGCGTTTCCTTAATTCTTCTACCTTCCAGATATTCTTGATATTTTGTATAAACTTCTTCATCTGCAAAAAATGTTGGCAAATTTAATTAGATTTCTGAACAATTCCCACCTTGCGCCTCAATTGCTGCTTTTGCTGTTGTTGAGAATTTGTGAGCTGCCACGTCAATCTTGGTTTTCAATTCACCTCGACCCAGTATTTTCACTAACTCATTTCGAGCTACCAAGCCATTCGCGTGAAGCACTTCATGGTTGATCTCAGTCACATTTTTGCGCTCGATCAAGTCTTGAATGATGTCCAAATTAATTGCTTTGTACTCTACTCTGTTTCGGTTTGTAAATCCAAATTTAGGAACTCGACGTTGAAGAGGCATTTGACCGCCTTCAAATCCAACTTTTTTCGAATAACCTGATCTAGATTTCGCTCCTTTATGTCCTCGCGTCGATGTACCACCGTGTCCAGAACCCTGACCACGAGCAATACGTTTTCTGTTCTTAGTAGAACCTGATGCTGGAGTTAAATTATGTAAATTCATTTCTAATGCGTTTTTTATAGATTACTCAACTACTGTAACTAAGTGTTGAACTTTCTTGACCATACCAAGGATTTGAGGAGTTGCTTCATGTTCTACTACTTGATTCAATTTTCTCAATCCCAACGCTTTAATCGTTGCTTTTTGTCTTGCAGTGCGATTAATAGCGCTTCTAACTTGCTTAATTTTAATTGTCGCCATGTTTTCTACCTATTAACCGTTAAACACTTTATCCAAATCGATTCCACGTTGCTTTGCAATTGTCACAGCATCTCTCATTTGAGCCAATGCGTCAATAGTTGCTTTCACTACGTTGTGTGGATTTGAAGATCCTTGAGACTTTGCGAGTACGTTATGAATTCCAACGCTCTCCAATACAGCACGCATCGCACCACCGGCGATAACCCCTGTACCTTCTGAAGCTGGTCTCAATAAAACGCGCGCTCCACTAAATTTTCCTAATTGAAGGTGTGGAACTGTTCCGTGTAAAATTGGAACACGAATAAGGTTTTTCTTTGCGTCGTCGATCCCTTTAGCGATTGCTTCAGTAACCTCTTTTGCTTTACCCAATCCATGACCAACGATACCGTTTTCGTCACCAACTACAACAATTGCGGAAAAACTAAATGTACGACCACCTTTCGTAACTTTCGTCACACGGTTCACTGCAACGAGACGATCTTTCAACTCGATGTCTGCAGATTTCACTCTGTTTATTACTTGTGCTGCCATTCTTAAAATTTTAATCCGCCTTCTCTTGCTGAGTCAGCCAATGTTTTTACTCTACCGTGGTACAAGTATCCGTTTCTATCGAATACGACTGTTGTAATTCCGGCTTTGATTGCTTTTTCTGCAACCTCTTTACCCACAACTGCTGCTTGGTCTTTTTTGGAGCCAGCTTCGGCTGCTTTGTTTTTGTATGATGATGCTGATACAAGTGTTTTACCTGAGTTGTCATCAATAATCTGAGCATAGATCTGTTTGTTGCTTCTGAACACAGACAATCGAGGCTGCTCAGAAGAACCGAAAATGTTCTTTCTGATTCTGCGCTTGATTTTTGCTCTTCTTTCTGTTTTGCTAAATGCCATAACTTTAAGATATCTTAATTACTTACTATGCCGCCTTATTTCGATGCTGACTTACCTGCTTTTCTACGAAGTTCTTCTCCGAGATACTTAACACCTTTACCTTTGTAAGGCTCTGGTTTTCTTAGGGAACGAATTTTGGCTGCGGCTTGTCCCACGAGTTGTTTATCGAATGATTCCAACGTGATGATTGGGGCTTTACCTTTTTCTGACACTGCAGATACCTTAATTTCCGAAGGAAACTCAATTACAATTGGGTGTGAATAACCTAGCGAAAGCTCTAGACGTTGATCTGTTGCTACTGCTCTGTATCCAACTCCAATTACTTGTAGTTCCTTCTTGTACCCTTCTGAAACTCCAACGATCATATTTGCAACTAACGCACGGTATAAACCATGTTTAGCTCTATGATGCGGTGCGTCTGATTCGCGGGTGAAAGTTATAGTGGCGTCATCAATGTGCATTGTCACACAAGCATCCATTACTTGTGTCAACGTACCTTTAGACCCCTTCACTGTAACGACGTTACTGTCAACTTTCACTTCTACTCCACTCGGGATTGTTACTGGGGATTTACCTATCCTTGACATTTGTTCTTACTTAAAAATTAATATACGTAGCAGATAACCTCTCCACCTACGTTTTCTCTTTTTGCTTCTTTGTTTGTGATCAACCCTTTTGACGTTGAAACAATCGCAATTCCGAGTCCGTTCAATACACGTGGCATCTCATTCGCACCAGCGTATTTACGAAGACCTGGACGAGAAGCTCGCTGCAATTTAGTGATTGCTGGAACTTTCGTTGAAGGATTGTATTTCAATGCGATAGTAATCACACCTTGTTTGTCATCTTCCTCGAATTTAAAATCACGGATATATCCTTGATCAAAAAGGATTTTCGTCATTTCACGTTTCACGTTAGAACCTGGGATTTGAACCATTTTCTTACGTGCTGAACTCGCGTTACGAATTCGAGTTAGATAATCTGCTATTGGATCTGTATTCATGTTTATTTATTGCGGTAACGGTTTTCGCTTTCGATACATTTCGAGGCGAACCTGAGACCAGTTTATACTTTTTTTTGGAGTGCAAAGATATAAAGACAAAAGATGATAGACTAATGGTCTTCATCTTTTTAATCATTTAATCCTGAAAACTCCTACCAGCTTGCTTTTCTGATACCTGGTATTTTCCCATCCAATGCCATTTCACGGAACGTAACACGAGAAATTCCAAACTGACGCATGTAACCTCTTGGACGTCCAGTCAAACCACAACGGTTGTGACCACGTACTTTTGACGAATTTGCAGGCAATTTCTGAATTGCGATCATTGCTGCCCACTTTTTATCTTGCATTTCTTCTGAGTTATCAGCAGATTTCAAGATAGTTGTTAATTCTGCACGCTTGCCTGCGTATCGAGCAGCAAGTTTAGCTCTTTTGCGCTCACGCGCTTTCATTGATTCTTTTGCCATCTCTACTATTTTTTAATGAATGGGAAACCGAAAGCATCTAAAAGTGCTTTACCTTCTTCATCACTATTTGCTGTTGTAACGAATGTCACGTCCATTCCCATAATACGATTTACTTTATCGATATCAATCTCTGGGAAAATGATGTGTTCTTTAACGCCAAAGTTGAAGTTTCCACGTCCGTCAAATCCTTTTGGATTGATTCCTCGGAAGTCACGTGTACGCGGCAAAGCTACAGAAAGTAGACGATCAAGAAAATCGTACATACGATCTCCACGAAGTGTCACTTTTGTACCAACTGGCATTCCCTTTCTCAACTTGAAGTTAGAGATATCTTTCTTAGAAATCGTAGCGACTGCTTTTTGTCCAGCGATGCGTGAAAGGTCTTCCACAGCATGATCGATTAATTTTTTGTCTGCTACGGCATCTCCGATACCTTGGCTCAATACAATTTTTGTCAATCTTGGTACCATCATAACCGATGAGTAACCAAATTGCTCAGTAAGGGCAGGGATAATTTCCCCCCGATACTTGTCTCGAAGTCTTGGTGTATATTCCATTATTTGATATCCTCTCCGGATTTTTTAGAATAACGTACTAGTTTCCCGTCCTTGTTTGCTCTTCTTCCTGTTCGAGAAGCCTCACCTTTGCTCACAACCATAAGGTTGGAAACATGGATACCTGCTTCTGTCTCAAGGATTCCGCCTTCCGGATTCGCAGCATTTGGTTTTTGGTGTTTTTTCATTAGATTGACACCTTCAACTTTTGCTCGCATCTTTTTTCGATCGATAGAAAGGATTGTACCTTCTTGACCGTTTGCTTCACCGCTAATTACTTTAACTGTGTCGCCTACTTTAATGTGTAATTTCTGTTGCATAACTTCAATTAGTTTAAAGTACCTCTGGAGCCAATGACACTACTTTCATGTAGTTTGCGTCACGAAGCTCTCGAGCAACTGGTCCAAAAATACGTGTACCTCTCATATCACCTGCTTGATTCAGGATAACGCAAGCGTTATCATCGAAACGGATATAGGAGCCGTCTGGACGACGTACTTCTTTTCTTGTTCTTACTATTACTGCCGTGGCAACCTGTCCTTTTTTGACAGCTCCAGAGGGCATTGCGCTCTTAACAGCAACGACAATCTTGTCCCCTACAGAGGCATAGCGACGTTTTGTACCACCGAGTACTCGGATGCACAATACTTCTTTCGCTCCAGAATTATCTGCTACTTTAAGTCTTGATTCCTGTTGTATCATTACTAATGATTATTTAGCTCTTTCAATAACTTCTACTAATCTCCAATTCTTTGTCTTAGACAAAGGTCGTGTCTCCATGATTCGAACAATATCTCCAATGTTGGAGTCATTTTTCTCATCGTGAGCAACGAACTTAGTAGTTTTCTTTACGAACTTTCCGTATTTCGGGTGTTTCTCACGACGTTCCACAGCGACAACGATCGATTTTTGCATCTTGTTGCTGGTTACGATTCCGATACGTTCTTTTCTTAAATTACGCTTTTCCATTTTAAGCTTGTTTCGATTTATACAAACAACTAGGCTTGTGCTTCACGTTTAATTAATTCAGTTTTCAATCGAGCAATTGTACGACGAGTATGACGGATTTGCAATGGATTCTCCAGAGGAGCAACTGCGTGTGTCAATTTCATTTTTTCCAATTTTTCAGATAAGTTCGCAGTGTGCGCTCTTAAATCTTCAACTGATGCTTGTGTGATTTCTTGCTGCTTCATGTTTTCTTATTTAACAGGTATCACATAGTCGTTACGAGTAACGAATTTACATTTTACCGGCATTTTTTGTGCTGCTAAACGCATTGCTTCTTTTGCAGTTTCGTACGGTACACCGTCTGCTTCAAACAAAATACGCCCTGGTCTAACAACGGCAACCCAGTGACTCGGAGCTCCTTTACCTTTACCCATACGTACCTCTGCTGGTTTAGCTGTAACTGGTTTGTCTGGGAAGATACGAATCCACACTTTCCCCTCACGTTTCATGTAACGCGTAACTGCGATACGTGAAGCTTCGATTTGGCGAGATGTGATCCATCCTGGCTCCAAAGTCTTCAGCGCGAATGATCCGAAAGATACAGTACTCCCTCTGTGGGCGATACCAGTATTTCGGCCTTTCTGTGCTTTTCTAAATTTGGTTCTTTTCGGTTGTAACATTTCTGTTCAATTTTGAATTCTTCGATTTACTTCTTAGCTGGTCTTCTTCTCGCTGCACCAGGCGCTGCACCTTTTCTCGCATCCGGTCTTCCAGGTGTACCACCAACTTTGGCAGTTTTCTGTCCAACATTTGGAGAAAGATCACGTTTACCGTACACTTCACCTTTACAGATCCAAACTTTGATACCAAGTCGGCCATAAGTAGTGTGTGCTTCAGCGAGTGCATAGTCGATGTCTGCTCTGAACGTATGTAACGGAGTACGTCCATCTTTGTACATCTCTGACCTAGCCATTTCGGCACCATTCAAACGACCAGAGATCTTCACTTTGATTCCTTCTGCGCCCATTCTCATGGTACTTGCTATGGACATTTTGATTGCTCTACGGAAAGAGATCCGAGCTTCCAATTGACGTGCGATTCCATCCGCTACCAATCGAGCATCCAATTCTGGACGTTTCACCTCGAAGATATTGATTTGGATTTCTTTCTTCGTCAATTTTTTCAACTCCTCTTTCAGTTTGTCAACCTCTTGACCACCTTTTCCGATAATTACGCCTGGACGTGCCGTGTTGATAGTAACGGTTACCAACTTAAGTGTACGTTCAATTACAATTTTCGAAATGCTTGCTCTAGATAAACGAGCTCGGAGATATTTACGGATTTTGTCATCTTCGATGAGTTTATCGCCATAATTATCACCTCCATACCAGTTAGATTCCCATCCATGGATGAAACCTAATCTATTTCCAATTGGATTTGTTTTTTGTCCCATTTATCTAAAATTATTCAGCGTTCTTACCGTCTACAACGATAGTGACATGATTTGATCTTTTTCTAACTCTGTGTGCACGTCCTTGTGGCGCTGGTTGAATGCGTTTCAGCATTGCTCCCCCACCAACTTCGATCGATTTCACAAAAAGTACTTCTTCTTCGATATTCTTACCTTCATTCTTTTGTTCCCAATTTGCGATTGCAGAACGAAGTAATTTACCCAAGCTTGTAGACGCATCTTTCGCGTTGTGTTGCAATATGTTTAGCGCTTTGTTCACTTCTACTCCACGAACAAGATCTGCAACCAATCTCATTTTTCTTGGAGCAATCGGGGAATTATTCAATTTCGCGAATGCGATTGATTTGTTCGCCTCTTTGCGTGATTCTGCTCTTAGTCTTTTTCTAGCTCCCATAATACGCTATATTATCTTTTCTTGTCTTTTTTATTCCCAGCGTGACCACGGAAGTTACGTGTTGGAGCGAATTCCCCCAATTTGTGACCTACCATATTTTCTGTCGCGAAAACAGGAATAAACTTATTTCCATTATGCACAGCGAATGTCATTCCAACGAAGTCAGGAGTAATAGTACTTGCTCTTGACCATGTTTTGATAACAGACTTGCTGCCTGATTCTTGTGCGTCATCTACTCGTTTAAGTAATTTGTAGTGCACAAACGGTGGTTTTTTTAACGAACGACTCATATCCTACTTGTTTTTTGGTTTTCCAATAATGAATTTATCTGAATACTTATTCTTAGAACGCGTTTTGTATCCTTTAGCTGGAATACCATTACGTGATCTTGGGTGTCCTCCAGAGTTACGTCCTTCTCCACCTCCCATTGGGTGATCGACAGGGTTCATAACAACTCCACGTACACGTGGACGGCGACCTAACCATCTTGAGCGACCTGCTTTACCAGATACAGTCAAGCTGTGTTCAGAATTGGAAACCGCACCAATTGTTGCGATACACGTTGTCAAAATCATTCTCGTTTCACCAGAAGGCATTTTTACGGTTGCATAGCGACCATCACGAGCGTTTAATTGTGCATACGTTCCTGCTCCACGCGCGATTGAACCACCTCTTCCAGGTTTCAATTCGATGTTGTGAATTACAGTTCCAAGTGGAATGTCAGACAAGAAAAGTGCATTTCCAACATTTGGTGCTGCTTCTTTACCTGAAACGACTACGTCGTCCACTTTCAATCCTTCAGGAGCAATGATGTAACGCTTTTCTCCATCAGCGTAGTACAACAAAGCGATGCGTGCTGTACGGTTTGGATCGTATTGGATCGCTTTTACCGTAGCAGGAACACCGTGCTTCTCTCTTTTGAAATCAATTTCACGGTATTTTTGTTTGTGACCTCCACCGATATAGCGCATGGTCATTCTACCGTCATTGTTACGACCACCAGATTTACTCTGACCTTTCACGAGGCTCTTTTCAGGAGCACGTTGCGTGATGTCTTTGTAATCACTGATGATTTTGTGTCTTTGCCCTGGAGTTGTAGGCTTGAATTTTTTAAGACTCATTCTCTTAGTTCTTAAAAGTTATTAAACAAATCAATCGTTTCTCCATCTGCAACGGTAACGACAGCTTTTTTCCACTGTTTGCTACGTTGCTCAACGATACCTCTATTCGTGTATTTCGTAGAGGATTTACCACCGCCATAATTCATGGTTCGGACTTCAGTAATATGAACTCCATACATCTTCTCGACGGCACTTTTTATTTCAATCTTGTTTGCTTTTTTATCTACAGCGAACGTAAAACGATTCATTTTTTCGCTTTGCGTAGTCGCTTTCTCCGAGATAATTGGCTTCTTAATAATAGCTTTTATCATCATCAATTAGTTTAGAATCTTTTCGATTACTTCTATTGAACTTTTAGCCATTACAACTTTCTGCGCATTCAATACATCAAATGTATTCACTGAGTCAGCTGTTACGACCTTTACTTTCTTAAGGTTACGTGATGACAAATAAACATTGTCATTTTTTTCACCTAAAATCATCAACACTTTGTTGTTTTCCAACTTCAAATCTGCCAAAAGGGCTTTGAAATCTGCTGTTTTGATCGCATCAAAATTGAGATCATCAATCACCATAAGGTTTTCAGATTTCAATTTGTACGAGAACGCTGACTTACGCGCCAATCGTTTCAACTTCACATTCAATTTGAAGTGGTAGTTACGTGGACGTGGTCCGAAGATACGGCCTCCACCAACGCGTGTACCAGACTTGATGCTACCCGCACGGGCTCCACCAGTTCCTTTTTGTTTTTTGATTTTACGAGTAGATCCTGAAATCTCTCCACGCTCTTTCGCTTTGTGCGTTCCTTGACGACGATTTGCTAAATGCTGCTTAACATCTAAGTAGATAGCGTGATCATTTGGCTCAATTCCAAAAACATCATCCGACAAGTTAACTGACTTCGAAGTAGCTTTTCCTTTTGCACTAATTACTTTTACTTCCATTACTTCTCAATTACAACTGTTGAACCTTTGTGACCTGGAATAGATCCCTTCACAACTATTAAATTCTTTTCAGCAAGTACTTTCAAAATGAGAAGGTTCTCCACTTTCACACGAGTGTTACCCATTTGTCCAGCCATTCGCATTCCTTTGAATACACGTGCTGGATAAGAGGCAGCTCCAATAGAACCCGGTGCACGCAATCTGTTGTGCTGACCGTGAGTAGATTGTCCAACCCCACCAAAATTGTGACGTTTAACAACCCCTTGGAATCCTTTTCCTTTTGATGTTCCTGCTACAGTAACAAATTCACCTTCTGCGAAGACGTCCTCAATTTGTACTGTATCACCGAGATTGAGTCCATCGAATCCTTTAAACTCAACGAGTTTCGATTTAGGTTCCGTGTTAGACTTTTTAAAATGACCTTTCAATGCATTTGGAGTGTTTTTCTCTTTACGGTCTCCAAACCCTAATTGAACGGCATCGTAACCATCTCTGTCTTGTGTTTTGATCTGTGTGACCACACAAGGACCAGCTTCTATAACCGTGCATGGCATTGCTTTACCCTCGGCACTGTAGATGCTAGTCATTCCGACTTTTTTACCAATAATCCCTGGCATTCTTTCTACTTATTATTTATTACTAATTTATTGAATGAACGTAGGCTTCGAGAACCTCAGCCTACATTCCTTTTCAATGCTTCCTTATACTTTGATTTCTACGTCAACACCACTTGGCAACTCCAAACGCATCAAGGCATCAACAGTTTTCGAAGAAGAACTGTAGATATCCATCAAACGCTTGTATGAACACAATTGGAATTGCTCACGCGCTTTTTTGTTAACGTGTGGTGATTTCAACACCGTATAAATACGTTTGTGTGTTGGAAGCGGAATTGGTCCACTTACTACCGCACCTGTTGATTTCACTGTTTTCACGATCTTCTCAGCAGACTTGTCTACCAAGTTGTGATCGTATGATTTCAATTTAATTCTGATTTTCTGACTCATCTCTTAAATAAATTATGCGGTAACACCTTTAATTTTCGCTACTACTTCTGCTGCAATACCTGCTGGTGCTTCAGCGTAGTGTGAGAACTCCATACTTGACGTAGCACGTCCAGATGACATTGTTCTCAATTGCGTAACGTATCCAAACATTTCTGAAAGTGGAACATCAGCTTTCACGACTTTAGATCCAGCGCGATCGTCCATTCCTCTCATGATACCACGACGACGGTTAAGGTCACCTACGATATCACCCATGTTTTCTTCTGGTGTTACAACTTCCAATTTCATCATTGGCTCCAAAAGAACTGGTTTACATTTTGGCAAGGCTGATTTGAATGCCAACTTCGCACACAATTCGAAAGACAATGCGTCTGAATCGACTGCGTGGAAAGATCCGTCAAGAACTTCAACTTTCATTGCGTCCATTTGGAAGCCTGCCATAACACCATTCTTCATAGATTCTCTGAATCCCTTCTCAATTGATGGAACAAATTCCTTTGGAATGTTACCCCCTTTGATTGAGTTAACGAACTCAAGACCTGTTTTCGTTACATCGTCTTGTGGAGAAATTTTCACCACGATGTCAGCGAATTTACCACGTCCACCTGATTGTTTCTTGTAAACCTCACGGTGATCTGCAGGTGCTGTAATATTCTCGCGGTAAGCCACTTGTGGAGCACCTTGATTTACCTCTGCCTTGAACTCACGTTTCAAACGATCCATGATGATGTCCAAGTGAAGCTCACCCATTCCTGAGATGATCGTTTGACCAGAATCCTCATCCGTGTTCACGCGGAACGTTGGATCTTCCTCAGCCAATTTTTGCAAGCCATTCGACAATTTGTCCGCATCCGCTTGTGTTTTAGGCTCAATTGCCACCCCGATAACTGGATCTGGGAAGTTCATTGATTCCAAAACGATTGGGTGATTCTCGTCACATAATGTATCTCCGGTTTTGATGTCTTTAAATCCTACGAATGCACCAATATCACCAGCTCCTAATTCAGGAATTTGGTTTTGTTTGTTTGCGTGCATTTGGAAGATACGAGAAATACGTTCTTTTTTACCTGAGCGCGAGTTCATAACATACGAACCAGCTTCAAGCAAACCAGAATAAGCACGAACAAAACACAAACGACCTACGAAAGGATCCGTTGCGATTTTGAACGCAAGACCTGCGAAAGGCTCATCCAAAGATGGTTGGCGAGTCACCTCTTCATCTGTTTTCGGATTCACACCTGTGATCCCTTCAACATCCATTGGAGACGGAAGAATTTCCATTACCATATCCAACATTGCTTGAACACCTTTGTTTTTAAACGCAGAACCACACATCATTGGAACAACTTTTCCAGCGATAGTAGCTTCACGCAATGCGTTAAGGATTTCTCGTTCTGTCAACGATTCTGGATCTTCAAAATATTTCTCCATCAACGTGTCATCGAATTCAGCTACTGCCTCCAACAATTCTTCACGCAATTGAGTTGCTTCTTCCAATACGTCATCAGGAATTGGAATTTCTCTAAAGGTCATCCCTTTATCTTCCTCATTCCAAACAATTCCTTTGAAGTTGATCAAATCAACAACACCTTGAAAATCGTCTTCTGCACCGATATTGATTTGCAGTGGCAATGCATGGCTTCCCAACATTTCTTTTACTTGGCGACATACCATAAGGAAGTCAGCACCAGAACGGTCCATCTTGTTTACGAAACCAAGTCTTGGAACATTGTAGTTGTTAGCCAAACGCCAGTTTGTTTCAGATTGTGGTTCAACACCATCAACAGCTGAGAACAAAAATACCAAACCATCCAATACACGCAACGAGCGATTCACCTCAACTGTAAAGTCAACGTGGCCGGGAGTGTCAATGATGTTCATGTGGTACTCTTGGTTACGGTACTGCCATTTCAAGGTAGTTGCAGCAGAAGTGATCGTGATACCACGCTCTTGTTCTTGCTCCATCCAGTCCATGGTTGCACCACCATCGTGTACTTCACCAATTTTGTGGTTTACACCACCATAATATAGAATACGTTCAGTCGTTGTTGTTTTCCCTGCATCAATGTGTGCAGCGATACCAATATTTCGAGTGAATTTAAGATCTCTAGCCATTACTATTAAAATCTAAAATGTGAGAACGCCTTGTTTGCCTCGGCCATTCTTAATGTATCTTCTTTTTTCTTGTACGCAGCACCCTCTTCTTTTGACGCAGCAATGATTTCTGCAGCAAGCTTTTGGGCCATTGTTTTCTCGTTACGTTTACGTGAGTATCCGATCAACCATTTCATTCCGAGTGATTGTTTACGACCTTCACGAACTGGAGTCGGGATTTGGAATGTAGCTCCACCGACACGTCGGCTACGAACTTCCACGCTAGGCGTGATATTTTCCAATGCTTTTTTCCAAGTCTCGAGACCTGTTGAATCTTCTATTTTCGCGTCAATGATCTCCATTGCTTCATAGAAAATTTTAAATGCTAAGTTCTTCTTGCCGCTGAACATTAGGTTGTTCACGAATTTTGTTACTTGAACGTCGTTGAACTTTGGATCCGGTAGGATGGCAATTTTTTTCGCTTTTCTTCTTCTCATCTTAAGATGTTTTTAAAGGGTTAAGAATTACTTCTTAGGTCTTTTGGTTCCATACTTTGAACGACGTTGAGTTCTTCCCTCAACTCCCGCAGTATCTTCCGCACCGCGCACGATGTGGTAACGTACCCCAGGAAGATCTTTTACTCTTCCCCCACGTACTAATACTAATGAGTGTTCTTGCAGATTGTGACCTTCACCTCCGATGTAAGCGTTTACTTCCTTACCGTTTGTTAGTCGCACTCTGGCAACTTTACGCATAGCCGAGTTCGGCTTCTTAGGTGTAGTGGTGTACACACGCACACATACGCCTTTACGTTGAGGACAAGAATCAAGCGCAGCAGACTTGCTCTTCTTCACTACAACCTTTCTCCCTTTGCGAACTAATTGTTGTATAGTTGGCATAAAAATACTGTTAACTTTAATGAATAAAAAAATGTCCCAAAAACACTTTTGGGGGTGCAAAGATATGAGATTTAATTTAAAAACCAAGGGTTTCCGCGAAAAAAGATTGTTTTTTTCACAAGGGCGTGTTTACATCTTTTTCATGTAAAATTTGCCCGCACTAACAGTTGAAATTTTAACCATAAATTGGACCTTCGAAGATAACTATTTTCTAGTGTCGACAAAGGCCCTCACCTTTAAAACACCTCAACAAATGCGGCTTTGAGCAATTATTACGCTTTATTCGGCGTCTACAATTGTAACAACACTAGTCTAAGTCCAGAGTAGGATTTAGTCCGATTTCAATAAGAAAAACCATTACGGACTATAATCTTGAGGCAATCGCCCGTCCCCAGTGAAATGCTTTTTCGTCACGATTCTCATTCTATTTCGTACATTGGATCATGAAATTAGCACGTGAACTTTCTGGAAAGGTAGTCCTTCTTATCTTCACTGTATTCATTGTAAGTTTCATTCCTAAAATCTTCGCGGTCATAAACGGAGAAGACAGATGTGTTTGTTCCTTCGATGCCTATGGCTATTACATGTACCTTCCTCACTTCTTCAATGAAGGAAACTTAAACATTACGAAGGAATGGGCGCAACAGCTTCAATCCGAATACTGTAATGGAAACGAAGTCTACCAAATTAAGCAACTTGAATCTGGGAAGGAACTAAATATTTACCACATTGGTCAATCATTCGTTGAGTTACCTGCTTATCTCTTAGGGGATCTTTCTGCGCGTGCTTTTGGCTACAAATCGGACGGATTCAGTACGCCCTACTATCTTGCATTCCTCTTAAATGCGTTGTTTTTTATCTTCTTGGGTTTACTTTATCTAAGAAAATTACTTCTTCTCTATTTTGACGAACGCGCAACGGCAATCGCCATCCTTGTTCTTTTTGGTGCGTCAAACATCTATATCACCTTTGTAGCCCAATTCAATCTCCAACACCTCTATCTCTTTACGTTAAACACCCTTTTTCTCTATTATTTACTCCGATTCCTTCAAGAACCCAAGCAAAAACATCTGTACTTTGCGGCCATCCTTTTGGGTTTAACGGTCGCAATACGCCCGACCCAAGTCATTTTAGGAGTTTTCCCACTCATTGTATTGTTTCGCGAATATGGTATTTCGTGGATGTTTATTCGACGCATCTCGCTGTTCCCGATCTTCGGACTTCTATGGAATATTCCTCAGTTTGCCTATTGGTATTTTATTGGAAATGAAATTTTTGTTCCCAACCTACATTCCGAAAAAATTGCGCTATTCGATGGATACCTTTCGGAGTTTCTTTTTTCATACAAAAAAGGGTGGCTTGTGTACAGTCCAATTTTCATCCTTTCAATTCATGGCGCTTTTGTTCTCTATTCCAGAAGCAAATCGATCTTCTTGGCTACGACACTTTCGATCGTTCTCTATATCTGGGTAATGAGTTCGTGGGAATGTTGGTGGTATGCACAATCGTATGGCTCCCGAGTAATGGTTGATATCTATCCCATTTTCGCAGTGCTTCTTGGTTTTTCCATTTCATCCTGGAGACAACTATGGTCGAAGCTTAGTGGTTATTTCTTTATTGTTTGCTGTATTGGGCTCAATTTCATTCAAACACATCAATGTTTTGTGGGGTACTTGAGCTATGAAAACATGACCAAGGAGCATTATTGGTATATCTTCGGTCGAACCCACATACCGAATTATACGGCGAGTAATTTGGAGTTGGATCGTTCATTTGTAGATCCAAATTGGATCATCTGGACAAAAACACTCTCTAGATCAGCGTATTCGAATGTTGAAAAAGTCATCTACGAAAAACACGATTCTGTGATCGTCGAAAAAGATGGATTTCATTTTCTGAACTTTCAGGTATTGAAAGAACTTCCAAATGACGAAGGAATGATTCGAATCGAACTTGAATCAAAAACAAGCGACCCGACGACGAGCGCTCTTTTAATGGTGGAAACGTATGGTTCCGACAATTGGTATTACTGGAATCCAATTGAAATTTCCATCGGACATCCTAGTGAAAACTATACAAAAAACGTCTACTACCTGAATATTCAGCATATCCGTCATTTTGAAGATCAGATGCAATTTTATATCGCACCATTGGAAGGCGTTAAACTCAATTTGAAATCCGTGAAAATGACCGCTTTTGTGCTTGTCCGAAAGTAAGATTCATGCACATTCAATGCCTATCATGCCAATTTTTGGATTCCACTTCGACAGTTTTTAGGTTACTGCAACGAATTCGTTTTGACAGTGATTCTGGAACCCATCCTTATACTACGAACGCAATTGTTCTTCTAACCAATCAAGTGCACCTGCACCAAAGCCATCGTTCGACCAAATTCGAGCACTTCCACCTTTAACATAGATAAACGTCGGAAAATGACTTTGCGTAAGTTTAGCGTAATTATCGAAGATCGAATCGCTCGTAACATGGATTTTATCATTCACGATTCCCTTATAATAAGTCAACGCTTCAGGATCAGCTGTAAGCACAATAAAATTAATTCGTTCGACCTCAGTTCGCTCAGCGATTCTATTAAGTCGCTCCGTCGATTCAGCGCAAAACGGACAATTTGGGATGGCAATCACGGTTAACTCATTCGATCGAAGCATTTTATTACTGGCTTCCACCCGAAAATTATTCGAAAAGTCGCCTTCATAAATTGGATTGAAGGCAAAGTAAATTCCAATGGGAACAAGCACAACTACTCCGAAAGAAATTTTCCATACCCGGCGTTTGAACCGAGCTCTGAACGCTAGATACACCACAATTCCCATTAACAAAAAAAACAGATAAGGAAGTGCCTTTGCCCACGTCCAACTGAAACCCATATTTAAAAGAAAATCATTCATACGATTCTATCAGCAAATTAATAAACAAAAAAGGGGAAACCATGGTTCCCCCTTTCAAATTTCAAGAAGTTTTCTTAGTTCAATGTACAACTAGCAGTTCCAGCAGCAGAATACGTTGTTTCGGCAGCATCACAAGTTGATTGAGCATCTTTTTTCTTCGCATCTGTAATTGGAATAGCAAGCGGAAGACCGTTCACAGTACAATCGCATGTATAGTCTTTTTTACAAGAAGCAAGTGCAGAAACCGCGAAGACTCCTAGAGCACCCATTAACATAATTCTTTTCATATATCTGTCTCTTATACACATCTCCGAGCCCACGAGACAACACTGCAT
>JBFYPU010000062.1:0-35510 GCA_041303175.1 Crocinitomicaceae bacterium
ATCCAGAATTGGTCGCAGCAAACGCAGCGATATTACCCGATCCTGAAGCACCGAGTCCAATACTTGTGTTGCTGTTCGTCCAAGCATAAGTCGTACCCACAACAGGTCCACTAAAGTTAACTGCCGTCGTGTTGGCAGCATTACAAAGTGTCTGATTTACGATAGGATTCACTGTTGGAATCGGATTAACTGTTACATCAACAATATCGGTATTCACACAGCCAAAGCCATCCGTTCCCGTTGCTGTATATGAGACTGTTCCTACAGCTTGATTGAACGGAACACCATTGACTACACCATTGTTCCAAACGATCGTTGGTGCACCCACAGCATTTAGCGTAACAGGCGTTCCAAAACATACAGTTTGATTCAGACCTGCATTAATCGTTGGAAGTGGATTGACAACCAGTGTAACGTTCGATGTACTATCGCATCCTGTTGGGAGCGAATACGTTTGTGAATAAACTCCGGCTACACTTTGCGCAGTGCCATGAATCGTTGCCGATTGGCCTTGACAGATTTCAACCGATGTACTATAACTAATCACAGAGTTTTCTGTAACCGTGAACACCGCTGAGGTTGCAATACATCCCTGCGCATTGGTAACCGTTACCGTAATTGGATTGTTTGCAATGGTGACATTAACGGTAGGTGTTGAAGCACCCGTTGACCATGCATACGTTGAATAGGCAGTCGTTGTTGACAATGTTGAGGTGCCTCCTGTACAATACTGAGTCGCCCCATTGATAATTGGTGTTGGGTTTGGATTTACAGTAATGCTTGCCGTTGCGGCTAGAGATTGACTGCACGCCGGAGAGCTTGCGGATTGAACACTCAAGAGATTGTAATTGTATGTTCCAACTGTACTAGTTGCAACTGTAATTGTTGCGGTTGCACCCGCGGAAGTAATGGTTTGAGTTGCACCACCATTGATGTTGTAGCTAAATGTATACGGAGCAACTCCATTCGATCCTGTAAACGTGATTGTTTGGGATGGTGCTCCAGCACAAACAACTGCCGTACCAGAGATCACCGCCGTTGGCAAAGGATTCACAGTGATTGTGAAATTGGTTGGTAAACCCGAACAACCATTTACGGTCGGTGTAACAGTTATCGTCGCTGTTTGAGGTGTTGAACCTGCATTGATTGCAGTAAATGCACCAATATTACCTGTTCCTGAGGCTCCTAGTCCTATCGTCGAATTCGTATTTGTCCAGTTATAAGTAGTACCAGGAACAGATCCGGTAAAATTCACCGATGTAGTATTTGAATTGGCACACAACGCTTGATTCGCCAAAGCATTAACGGTCGGTACAGGATTGACGGTGATCGTAAACACATCAGGCGTTCCAACACAGCCATTCGCCGTTGGAGTAACCGTAATCGTTGCCACTTGAGATGTTGCTCCTGCATTCACCCCACTAAAGGAAGCAATATTGCCTGCTCCTGCTGCGACCAATCCAATACTTGTGTTCGTGTTAGTCCAGTTATAGGTTGCTCCTACAACATTACCCGTAAAATTGACTGCAGTAGTATTCGTATTCGCACAAATTGTTTGATCTGCAACGGGTGTGACTACTGGAATCGGATAGATAGTGATCACAAATGTCGACGTCGCAAAACACAATGCTGATGGCGTCTGATAAGTGACTACATATGTCCCTGCAGTTGATGTCGTTAAATTGATCAGTCCTGTTGACGCGTTTATCACCAAACCTGCCGTCGATGAAAACGTTCCTCCAGGATCACCTGTAATCACAGGTAATGGATTCGCTGCATTCTTACAGTACGTAGATTGAGGGTAACTGAACGAAGCATCTTGTAAACCAACAAACGTGCCCGACACATTAATAGTACAACCACTTGCATCGGTAATTGTGTAGGAATAAACATCTCCATCCACCAAGCCTGTCACAACAATATTCCCACCATTCAACGCTGTAGCTGGACTGAAACTTGCTGTGGCTGGCAACAAGCTTGACCCCGTGAAAACGGAGCCGTTAATCGCAGGTTGTCCTCCATTAACTGTTGTGGTAACCGTACCTGCAACACAGTTTTGCACACTCGTCTGAGTGATTTGAGGAACATACTGAACCGAATACACATTACCCATCTCATAGCAAGGCATTGCGGTATTCGTATAACTGTAAATCATCGGTGAATTCGTGAGCGAGTACATCGTGATCGGCACAAAATAGACCGTGTTGTTGGTGAACGTTCCAGGAGGATATGATGTGATCCAAGACATATCATTGGTCTCATTCAAATCAAAATTGCTCACAATTCCCAATATACATGGATCATCCGTCACTAAATCAACCGGATCTGGCACCAAGGCAATCGTTGGAGGACACGAATAAACCAACCACGAAATACCTGGAGTATAAGGAGGACCTGGAGGAGCGAACGCTTCAGCAGGATCTGTTCCGTCACCATTGCTGGTAATATCTACATTATCCCCATAACACAATACAAAATTATTGCCCGACTGAGTGCCGGTTGTGCTAACGCTAAAGGTTCCAACATCGACGTTACAAGCACAACTCACAGTTGAAGTGGTATTAATGACCGCCGTACATGAAACGTTGTTGACAAAATAAACTGTAATGGTTAATGCACTTCCATCTGAAGGGACTCCCGGAATATTAAAATTGTATAGTTGTCCGTCTGTAAATGGTGGTGTGAATGTTTGTGTAAAGGTCCCTCCACTATTGGTCGCTGAAACAATTAAATTTCCAGATCCTGGATTTCCAGTAAAGGTGAAATCTCCACTAACAGTGAATGTGTTGTCTGGTTGACATGCTCCAACCGTCGCGTTAAAGGTATTGATCAAGCAGCTGCAATCAATCACTGTTACAGTCTCCACATCCGTATCATTACATGGTACAGATCCGATTGAATAATTTATGGTGTATGTTCCCGGCCCTACAGAAGCTGGATCGAACAATCCAGTCGCAGAAATACCAGGACCACTCCATGTTCCACCAAGATCGGCAGCCGTCATTTGTACAGGTGCATCCGTATTACACAACGTTGCGATCGGCGTGATTGTCGCATCTGGCGGACCTGTCTGCGCTGCAGGAGGATTTGCTAGGTCCAGCGTGAAATTTGTAGATGTTCCCGACCAATTTTCAACGACGATGAAAAGAACCTGACCCGCAACCACATTTGGCGAAGGCACGCTTGAAGCACATGGAAACGCAGTCCCGATCTGATTACAACCACTTGATGAGGAAGCGTAATTACAGGAGATTTGATTCGCGTTATCCAATGATGCAACGCATGGATCCACACCGTTTGGCACATTAAATACGGCTACATCGAGAAACCCAGAGGTTGCATCCCCATTGATCAACATTTGTAGAGGCCCACTTTGAGTGATGTAAAGAACAATGTACGCATAGTTGGGTCCAAAGAAATCGAGGCAAGTACTCACTGGTGGACCAGGCGTGCTGAATCCAAAAGGCCCGCCAATTCCTTGTGTACAAATAGTTGTATTTGTATTACAACCCGTTCCGTTTTGCACGGGCGGAGTAGATGTTATTGTTAACGTCGTACATAATCCTGTATTCGCACAAGGATATTGATCAAGAACAACGTTCACCGTTCCTGTAAAACCAGCGACCCATGTAATGGTGGATTGAGCACCGCAACCATCATCGTTGTATGCAATAAAAGCGCCGCCTGCTGCATTATATACCGTTAGCTGTGTGTCGAATGCCGTATTTCCACATGTCTCGAAAGTGTAGGTATTTCCTGCAATTACATTCACGGTTACATATTGACCACCGTTCATGCAGTTGACCGTCATAGTAGATACTCCAACACTGGCTGGTGGAGTAGCATCCATCAAAAATGTGTTATCATTTACGCATTGTGCATTTATCAAAATTGAAATCCCAATAAACAGCGTTGAGAGTAGAAGTTTAGCTGTAGTCATCATCGTCTATTTAGTTGATTCAATTATTGAACTCCATTAGCTCATCCTGATCATTATCCAAGACCGCTTCAATGGAGATTTTTTCTCTCGTGTATTGATCCTTTGTTAATTGAAGGTCATTTAATCGAACAAGAACCGAAGGATCCACATTTTCTGGTGAAATGCCTGCTATTCGATTGTTGATCGCGTTCATTCTAGCATCGATTTCTGCAATTTTCGTATTCACAACAACGAGTTGTTCCTCTGCCTGTTGCACGACACTTGATTTTTGTTGCGCAAGAGCAGTACTGGAAAAAACGACGGCGAGGATTAAAATACTTAAGGATAACACTATAGAATTGGAAAATGCATTCAATTTACGTTTGAGAATCGTGTTAAATTGGATCTCAAAATGCACTAATACGACGGTTAGTCTTTTCATAACTTAGCAAATAAACATAGTTCTTGGTACTGAGTAAACTTCAAAATACCATAATGGTTGCCTAAATTATTTAAAATAATGGCATTATTGATGAATATTTCTTGGTTTTCATTGAATATTTAAATAATAACACCACTATTCAACAAAGAAAAAAGCAAAGATCTTTATACATTCGCTACCGTTAAATCTGAATATATGCCGTTTTACCGATGGTGAAACCCTCAGTATACATACGTTTAGCTACAACGGGCAAAAAAAAATCCCAAAGGGCATAATTTAGGCTTCGAAAAGTACCAAAAATAGGAGATAATTTTTATCCTAAGTGTGGGTATCCTTAAAAAGGACAAGTTTAAAATATAACAATACGCCAAAAACATGTGTGATTATTCACACGATTAACTTGGTAGAAGAACTCCTCAACCGAGCGCACAAATCGCAATAAACCTGAAATTGAATTGAAGTGAATTGTGATTCATACATTTTCACAAAGCGTTCAGATCAAAATCGATCCAATTCACCCCCTTTTTGAGAAGCTCAAGTGTTGCTTCTTCGTTTGATCCCTTTTCAACCGAGTAATTATAAACCCAACCCGCATTCTTGGGTAAGCTCATCAGAATTGATTCGGTACGCCCACCTGAAACCAATCCGAACTTTGTTCCGCGATCGTGAACGAGATTGAACTCAACATACCTACCTCGACGGAGGCTCATCCAATTGAACTCCTCTGAAGAATACGCCTTGTGTCGACCTAGCTCCGCCTGGTGAGCATACAATTTCGGAAAGGCTGTTCCGAGTGCAAGGCAAAAATCCAAAAGGTTCTGCTTACACACCTCGCTGGTTGCAGATTGATGATCATAAAAAATGCCCCCAATCCCGCGGGTTTCATTTCTGTGAGGAATGAAAAAATAATCGTCGGCCCAATTCTTGAATTTCGGATAAAAGTCCGTGTTGAAATCATCGCAAATTGCTTTCAATCCTTGATGAAAGGCCTGAGCTTGAACTGGAACAATGTAATGTGGCGTTAGATCAATTCCACCGCCAAACCAATACAAGCCGTTGTCCATTTCAAAATAGCGAACATTCATGTGAATGATAGGGACATGAGGATTGTTCGGGTGCAATACAATAGAAACGCCAGTTGCGTAGAACGAATCACCTGTGATTTCTGTGTTTCCACGCATAATCGGAGTAACCTCACCATAAACTTCGGAAAAATTGACTCCACCTTTTTCGATCAGATTTCCGTCTTGAAGAATACGTGTACGACCGCCGCCACCTTCATCGCGAATCCAAGCATCTTCTACAAAAACAGCGGTGCCATCCAAGATTTCCAGTTCGCGACAAATCAGATCTTGGAGAGATCGCATTTCACGCGCAACGGTCTCTTTAGTCATTTTTTTTCATGTCAACATTGAATAATTCGTAATCCTCTTGTTGGATGACAAAAATTCGATTGGTTCGGTAACCATCCTCTGGAGCTGCTTGAATCATTTCAAATCCATTCATCACGAGCGCTGGTTTCTTTTTTGCTGGAAGGAAAAATGAGGACGAAAAGTGCATCATCACATCGTAGCCATGAGCGGCCATTCGCGATAAATCAGTTCGGTACATTGTTCTGTGTTTCCTATTGATAGCAATCGCCATGTCCGAATAATAATCCAAGAAATTGGTGCTTGCGTAGCGCAGCTTATATTTATTTCGGGTCATGTTGCTGATTTCAGAAAAATTCTCCCACTCTTTCGTTCCATAAATGAGCAAGCGAGATGAACCATAACTACCAATCGAATTCATGAATTTCATCGCTGTCTTTTTATCCTTAGTCGGCATAACAAGAATTGTGGTTACACCTGAGCGGATTTGGCCTTTAAAGGCATCCATTGTAGTTTCTACCAATACGGGACGTTGCCCTGTGAATGGAGACGATTGGAAAGATTCTCGGAAGGAATTGTACATTTCCATATCCGATTCGAGCGTTGGCTTGATAAGCACAACATGATCCCTAGAATTATTTTTCAACATATATTGAGCGAGCAAAGCCATTGTGCCCTCACTTGAAGGTACGCTCAAATAAAGTAATCGATTGTCTTCCAAATATTCTTCAGACGCAGCAACGGGACACACCAATCGGATTCTGTTTTCTTTGCAATAATCTGACAATTGCTTCAAGTGCGATTCATAAAACGGACCGATCACGAGATCCATGGAGCGAAAACTCGTATCTGCCAGTATAGATGCAATGTGCGTTGAATCATTTTTCGTGTCCAACACTATCAATTCCGCTGTCAAACCTCGTTTTTCAAGCGAATCGACTGCCATTTTAGCCCCCATGTAGAACTGTGCGGCCAATTGTGAAATGCGACCAGATTGCGTTTCTCCTCCATCCAAACAAAACGGAAGCATGAGTGCAATTTTGTAACTCGATTTCGCTTCAAAGACCAATGGACCTGTTAATTTATCCGCTTTACTATCTGGCACTTTCTTCACCTCTACACGCTCTACACGCTCTTTAGTCACAGGAATCACAAGGATTTGTCCTTCTTTAATGTTCGTGCTTTTGAGTCCATTAATTTCCATGATTCGATCCACAGAAACCATGAATCGTTTCGATATGGTATACAATGTTTCATGCACCATCACAATGTGTCGAATGGTTGAATCACTGAATGAAAAAGATACCTGTTCACTTGAACCGTCTGATTTAACGATCGTGTCCGTCACAAACGGATTCGGTGTAGATCGAATATCAACCTGTTTTTCAGGAACTTCAACGATTGGCGCTTTTTCTTGAAACGGAATTTTGATCGTTTGTCCTTTTGCAATCTCCGTAACTTTCAATTCTGGATTGAGCGCCATCAAATCATCCACAGTTGTATTGAACTTCCGCGAAATTCCATACAGTGTCTCATCCTTTTGAACTTTGTAGTCCGAAGTAGGGATTTTCAGGATGGATTCTTTCGTGACGGGGATATATACTTTTTGCCCGATCTTCAAACCGCTTGATAAGACCGGGTTTTCGGCTACAATCACATCCACAGTAACACCATAAGTCCGTTGAAGTCCGTAAAGCGTATTTCCCGATTCTACAATGTGTTCGTAGTACTTCTTCCCGTTTTTTTCCACTACAGGCGCAGTCCCAGGCTGAGCACTCGCTAAATAAGGCAGAAAGATTAAGAAAAGGATCAAAAATTTATTCATAGTTCAAAATTACGGAAATGGATTTACAATACTTATGCCAATAACGGATTACTCCCATTCTATCGTAGCTGGCGGCTTCGAACTGATGTCATAAGTTACCCGATTGATTCCTTTCACTTGGTTGATAATTCGGTTTGATACCTTTGCTAAAAATTCATACGGTAAATGACACCAATCTGCGGTCATTCCATCCGTCGACGTTACGGCGCGAAGTGCTACAGCATTTTCGTAAGTACGTTCATCCCCCATTACGCCAACCGATTGAATTGGGAGAAAAATTGCACCTGCTTGCCAAACTGAATCGTACAGACCATCTTCCTTCAATGAAGAAATGAAAATATGATCCACTTCCTGAAGGATCCGCACCTTATCGGCGGTAATGTCACCCAAAATTCGAATGCCAAGTCCAGGTCCAGGGAACGGGTGTCGACCCAAAATCGCAGGATCCATGTCCATTGATCGGCCAATTCGTCGCACTTCGTCTTTGAATAATAGACGCAGAGGTTCGATTACCTTTAACTTCATATAGTCAGGCAATCCACCCACGTTGTGGTGTGATTTAATGGTGGCACTTGGTCCACCTGTTGCAGAAACCGACTCGATCACGTCAGGATAAATCGTTCCTTGTCCGAGCCATTTCGCGTCGTCCACCAATTTAGATTCTGCGTCAAAAACGTCAATAAACACCTTCCCGATCGCTTTTCGTTTTGCTTCAGGATCAGTTAACCCTTTCAATGCATCATAAAAAAGTTGACTTGCGTCTACCCCTTTCACGTTTAATCCCATCCCTTTATATGAATCGAGGACCTGACTGAATTCATCCTTCCGGAGCAAGCCATTGTCCACGAAAATGCAGTGTAAATTAACGCCAATTGCCTTGTGCAACAATACCGCAGCCACAGAGGAATCAACCCCTCCAGACAAACCAAGGATCACTTTTTCGCTACCCACTTGCTCTTGAAGAGAACGAACAGCCTCATCAACGAATGAATCGGGTGTCCAATCTTGCGAGCACCCACACACGCCAACCAAGAAATTTTTCAGCAATATCGTTCCTTCTGTTGAATGATAAACCTCTGGATGAAATTGAATCCCGAAGGTTTCTTCACCATTGATCTGATAGCCAGCATACGCAACATCTGCGGTGCTTGCAATGATGGTAAAATTGTCTGGAATCGTTTTTATCGTATCGCCATGTGACATCCACACCTGGGAATTCACCGACATTCCTTTCGTTAACACATTGTTCGCATCAACACTTGAAAGGTTAGCACGACCATATTCACGCGTAGTAGAAGGCAAAACCTCCCCTCCATAATGGTGCGCCATATATTGCGCTCCGAAACAAACACCCAGCAATGGTAGCTTCCCTCTAAATGCCCCAAGATCTGGTTTTGGTGAAGCGGCTTCTCTTACAGAGAAAGGGCTACCTGATAAAATTACACCTTTAACATTCCCATCCAATTCTGGACATTTGTTCCAAGGATGAATCTCACAATATATATTCAACTCTCGTACTCTCCTGGCAATCAGCTGAGTGTATTGAGAGCCGAAATCCAAAATTAAAATCTTCTCATGCATGGTGCAAAAATACGAAGTCAATTGATGCCATTTTCAAACCGACTTAGATTTTTATTAACGGATTTATCCATGTTCATCGATTCAATTTGCGCTCAATAATCTGCTGAAACACTTGAAATAATTCACACATCCGCAAAGGATTGGGACAATGTGTCAGTCAATCTCATTTTGGAATAATTTATGAAGAACGGGAAACAGCTAGGATAGATTCAAAAAAGCCTTCTTTAGCTATTAGATTTTGCTTACTTTTACATCCCGTTTTTACAAAACTTTACTATTTTGAATATACTTAAGAGACTTTTCGGCGATAAATCAACTAAGGACAGAAAAGAATACCAACCAGGCATCGATAAGGCAAATGAGCATTCTGTTATTATTAGAACCCTTTCTGATAACGAATTGCGTGCAAAAACGGCCTATTTCAAATCAATCGTCACGCAAGGAACGCAGGCCCTAGAAGACGAATTGCTCGATCTAAAACGTCAAGCAAACGATCCTAAAACGGACATCCAAGACAAGGAGTCAATTTTCGAGGACATTGATAATATGACTAAAAAAATTGACGACAAAATTGAACAGATTTTGGAGTCGATAATGCCAGAGGCCTTTGCGGTTGTTAAAGAAACTGCTAGACGCTGGGCTGAAAATGGCCAACTTGAGGTGACGGCACAAGATTTCGATCGAGAACTCGCTTTCAAAAAAGATGGAATAACACTTGAAGGCGACAAGGCAATTTGGCACAACAAGTGGACTGCCGCAGGAGCAGATGTTGCATGGAATATGGTGCATTATGATGTTCAATTAATGGGAGGAGCGGTGCTTCACCGAGGGAACATTGCCGAGATGCAAACGGGAGAAGGAAAAACATTGGTGGCAACGCTTCCAGTTTATTTGAATGCGCTTTCAGGTAAAGGAGTTCACTTGGTAACCGTTAACGACTACCTCGCAAAACGAGATTCGGAATGGATGGGACCGCTCTATCAATTTCATGGTTTGACGGTAGATTGCATCGACAAGCACCGCCCAAACTCTGAAGAACGAAGAAAAGCGTACCGCTCAGATATCATTTTTGGAACAAACAATGAATTTGGATTTGATTACCTCCGTGACAATATGGCAGGAAGTCCAGAAGATCTTGTTCAACAAAAACACCACTATGCCATCATTGACGAGGTCGATTCGGTCTTGATTGACGATGCGCGAACGCCCTTAATTATCTCTGGACCAACGCCAAAAGGTGATGAACATGAATTCGCACAGTTGAAGCCACGCGTAGAAAACATTATCGCAGCACAGAAAAATTATGTCACACTTTGTTTAACCGATGCAAAACGTCTCTTAAAGGTTATTAACGGCGAAGTGGAACCCGGTCAAGATGCAAAAAAGATGCTAGAAGAAGGTGGAATAGCCTTGCTACGTGCATTCAGAGGATTGCCTAAAAACAAGGCGTTGATAAAATACCTTTCTGAACCTGGAATCAAAGCTCACCTTCAAAAGACAGAGAACTTCTACATGCAGGAGCAAGGGAAGAAAATGAAGCAAATCGACCGTGAATTGTTCTTCGTCATCGAAGAAAAGCAAAATACGATCGAATTGACAGATAAGGGTATTGACCTCATCTCAGGAAACGAGGGTCGCGAATTTTATATCATGCCAGATATTGGTGCGTCCATCGCATCATTGGATAAACTGGGACTCAGTAAAGAAGCATTCCTTGAGAAAAAGGACGAATTGATTCGCGATTACAGCATCAAATCTGAGCGCATCCACTCCATCAACCAGCTTCTTAAAGCGTATTCACTCTTCGAAAAAGAAGTGGAATATGTGATCATGGACGGAAAAATTAAACTCGTTGATGAGCAAACTGGACGTATCATGGAGGGACGTCGTTATTCCGATGGACTTCACCAAGCAATTGAAGCGAAAGAGAATGTAACCGTTGAAGCTGCGACACAAACGTACGCTTCCATTACGCTCCAAAACTATTTCCGTATGTACCACAAATTATCAGGTATGACGGGAACTGCGGAAACCGAAGCAAAAGAATTCTGGGACATTTACAATTTGGATGTTGTAGTCATTCCTACCAATCGACCGATTACCCGTAAAGACTTGAACGATCTTGTCTTTAAAACAGCGCGTGAAAAATACAATGCTACTATCGATGAAATCGAACGACTCGTAGCTTTGAAACGACCTGTTCTTGTAGGAACAACAACCGTTGAGATTTCCGAACTCTTGAGTAGAATGCTCAAAATGAAAGGAATTCCACACGAAGTATTGAATGCGAAGCATCACCAGCGCGAGGCAGAAATTGTTGCCGTTGCCGGTAAACCAGGTGCAGTCACAATTGCGACGAACATGGCAGGTCGTGGTACCGATATCAAATTGGGTGAAGGTGTAAAAGAAGTGGGTGGTCTTGCCATTTTGGGTACGGAACGTCACGATTCTCGACGCGTTGACCGCCAATTGCGTGGACGATCTGGTCGACAAGGAGACCCCGGTTCATCGCAGTTTTTTGTGTCTTTGGAAGACTCCTTGATGCGTAAATTTGGTTCCGAACGAATCGCGAAGCTAATGGACAGAATGGGCTTGAAAGAAGGCGAAGTCATCACGCACAGTATGGTTTCCAAATCGATTGAGCGCGCGCAGAAAAAAGTCGAAGAAAACAATTTTGGTGTTCGTAAACGATTGTTGGAGTACGATGACGTCATGAACGCACAACGAAAAGCCATCTACCGTAAACGGAAAAATGCGCTGTTTGGAGAACGATTAGATATTGATATCGACAACATGTTCTACGATGTTGCTGAATCGTCGGTAACAGGAATCAATCGCCAAGATTTCGAATCCTTTGAGTTGGGGTTATTGCGCCACGCAGGGATTCAATCGCCAGTGGATGCTACAACGTTTGCTTCCATTGGAGATGCTCAATTAATCGAAGAAGTTTATCACGAAATTCGCGAGCAATACATCCGCAAGAACACGAAAATCGCAACCAAAGCGATGCCTCAAATTACGCATGTTCACGAAACAATGGCGGATAAATACAAATTCATGGCCTTCCCGCTTACAGATGGAAAACGTGAAATGAACCTTCGTGTTGACATTGAAGAAGCGTATAAAAGTGGTGGAAATGCAATCGCACGCTCATTCGAAAAGAACATCGTCTTGGAGATGATTGACAACGAATGGAAGGAGCATTTACGTGAAATGGACGATTTACGTTCGGCTGTACACAACGCGCAATACGAGCAGAAAGATCCACTTTTAGTTTACAAATTAGAATCATTTGAGCTGTTTAAGCGCATGTTGGAACGTTTGAACAATGAAACGATCGATTTGCTCATGCGCATGGATGTTCCTATCTTGGACAACATTCAAACGACCAATCAATCCGAGGTTAAACAAAACAATTACGCGAAGGCTCAGGAGGTGAACAACAATGAGGAGCAGAGCAGCGCTGGACGAAATGGTTATGAGGAAGCCCTTCAAAACTCCGCTAGAACCTCAGCACCGAAACAGCAACCTGTCGTTGCCGAGAAAAAAGCGGGTAGAAATGAACCTTGCCCATGTGGAAGCGGTAAAAAATTCAAGCAATGTCACGGTAAATAGTGACATCAATATTCGCTTTCAACTGATAACAGAGCACGTGCAGTCTCGCCCGGGTTGTGCCGCTCTTGATGCATTCCCGAATCTTCTCAGGATGCTCTCTTTGTGAATTCATCAGATTCACCAATTCGTTCGTGCAATTCGAATCTTCAATAATCGAACGATTGGTGGCATTCGATAGTTGTGTAATGTCGAGTTTAGATCTTGTAGACGGGGAAACAGCCTCGACAAAAGATAATTATTATATTTCTGGGTTTGGATTCCCTGACGGTTAACCATGTTGGACCCCGTGAAACCTACTTCTTTTAGTTCTGAACTAAGTTTCCTGACCAATGTCAATAGATTTTTAAGTGAATCTCTGATCAATTGAGCAGGAATTGTGATATTTGAGCGTGGAGAATTCAATACAAAAAATTTCGTTGATTGGACTTGGTAACGTCGGTTCTCACCTGTATCAAGCATTTCTTGATGCCGGTATTGAGGTAAGTCATGTCTTGATCAGAAACGGAAAAGCACCTTCATTTTTGGATAATCGGACCGAAATCATTAACAATCCGGAGGATTTACCGCATGATCAACTTGTACTCATTTGTGTACCAGACAGTGTAATTCCATCACTCATCGATGCAATACCCGAGAGTTGCCCAATCGCATATACTTCCGGTTCCGTTGACTTGAATTCACTTCCCAAAAACAGAACAATTGGCGTTTTCTATGCCTTGCAAACGTTTACCGTGGGAACGAAAGTCAACCTCTTTGAAGTACCGATTTTTATCGAGGCCAATGACGCCGAATTTTCATCTCGCTTGTTTGATTTGGCTTGGGCGATCAGCCGAAAAGTAAGTTACGCAAATTCTGAAGAGCGCTTGCACCTCCACATTGCTGCGGTTTTTATCAATAATTTCACCAATCACATTGCGTACATTTCAAAAAAACACTTGGAAGCACATGGCTTGGATTTCGATCATCTAAAACCACTTCTGAAAGAAACAGCTCACAAATTAGAGTCAATTACGCCCTTTGATGCACAAACTGGACCTGCTCGCAGAAATGACCAAATCGTGATTGATCGGCACTTGGAGAACCTTGATGGAATGCAACGCGAAATATATGAACTGCTTTCCAAAAGCATCCACAAAACGTATTTCAATGATTAGCTATAAAGAAAAATTACCTGCCATTACCACCTTTATTTTTGACGTTGACGGGGTGCTCACCAACGGCGATATCCTTTTGTTTCAGGAGGAATATGTTCGAACCCTAAATGCAAAAGACGGATACGCGCTTCAATACGCGGCAAAGGTTGGCTTTCGAATACTCGTGATCACAGGCGGGAGTTCTGAACGTATGAAAGAACGACTGCTAGGGCTCGGCGTTACTGAGGTTTGCTTAAAGTCCTCAAATAAGGTGAATGTTTACCGAGAACTTCAAACGAAATATGGATTTGCAGATGTAGAAGTGCTTTATATGGGAGACGATTTACCCGATTATCCATTGATGAAAATCGTTGGGGTTAGCACGTGTCCACAAGATTCCGCGGTTGAAATCAAGGAAATTACCGATTATCAATCGCCTTATAATGGAGGGAAAGGCTGTGTGAGAGACGTCATAGAACAAACCCTGCGCGTACAAAAAAAATGGTTTTTAGAAAGCTCATTTGAGTGGTAGCCAAACATACTTATGCCTAAATTCGTTCAAACTAAAAAAGCCCATCAACGAAGACAGGCCTTTGCAGTGTTCTCGTTGATAAACTTACTTTACGAAAATCTTTCTGACTGTTGAAATTCCTGAAATAGTCGTTTTTAAGAAAACCATTCCATTTCCAAATTCTCGAATGTCGATCGTACTTGTTCCATGCATTGTTTCGGAACGGAGGGTTTGACCCAACGCATTCAAAAATTCGAGTTCAACGGCATCGTTTGTCGGACTTTCAATGGTGATCAATCCATCAGTAGGATTCGGGGAAATGGATAGATTATCCGCTAAATCAAACTCATCAACATCTACGAGAATACCATACATCGGTTGAGGAGGTGTATAATCAACGTACAAATCATTGGGACCCGTTTTTACAACGTAAGCATGATGTACACCAACCGCTTCACTCGACGTTTGACCTACAATCACGGCTCCCCCATCGCTCGTTGGGATAATTTCATTGATGAAGTCAGGATCCAAGTAGTACAAATGGCAAGCTGTTGCCTCCCAGTTAAAATTAGCATTTGTTCTCGACACAATCGCATCGTCTCCATCCGGCTGCGTGAATTGAGAAAACGTCGTGTAACCAACAAATCGCTTATCTAGATTTCCGTACCCAGCTAACTGTACGATCTTGGTGTCTTGATCTGGAATGGCTTGAGAAAATGCCGAAATGGGCGTTCCATCATGCATATAACGAATGTAATAGACGTCATTTATCCCAACACTTGGTCCATTTCTATAACCGCCACCATATACTTCCGTCGACGAAACATTGAGGTCGTTGATGAAATAATTTCCATCGTCACCGAGCGTATCCGACCAAATGAGCGTTCCATCCTCGTGGTATTTTGCGATGAATGCTTTGACATAGAGCGAATCATCAATATAGATTTGTCCACCCACGTAAAACGTCGAATCGTCGTAACGCACTACACTTCGCAATCCATCAGGCCCTAGTCCACCTATTGTTTTCGTCCAAAGCGTATCGCCGACTTTATCTGTTCGCACGATGTACATATCTTGGTTGTCGGTAGGATTAGATTGTGTTTCACCCACCATAAACATTCCTGAATCTCTCGTTAGCGCTGCTCCATACAAACGCTCCCAACCGCTTTTACCGTATGCGCGCTCCCACTCTTGATTGCCGTCGACATCTGTTTTAAACAGGTAAAAATCATATCCGCCAGCGCCAATGGAATTTGTTGTTCCAGCAACCATCAAACCAAAACCAGGTTGATAGCCCACATAACGACCTCTATCCATTTCAGGACCACCATAGCTCTTTGACCAAATCGGAACTCCCGTACTATCAATTTTCAATAAAAAGGCCTGTGACCCGCCCGCTGCATTCGGATAGCTATCTGAAGATCCAGTAATAATGTAACTGCTGTCCTCCAATTGAACAACCCCCTCTGCGGCATCGTCTCCACCACCAGAGTACAAATTAAAAAATGCGATTTGCCCAAAACTTGAGCCAGCGATAAACAATCCGAGTGTGAAAATTAGAATGCGCATCTGAGTCGTAAATAAAGTGATTGTCCACTACCCTTTTTGGATACCAAACCAACTATGTTTTCTGTCGCGAGTCCTACCGAAAATTTCTTCACATCGACGCTAGCATAGAGTCCACCGCGAAAATTCGTAAAACCACCATAACCAATGTTTGCCCCAAAACTCAACCAATCCGTCGTTTTATAGTGCAATCCTGCGTAAGCATACGGACTGTAAATCAAACTTGGATAAAGGCGAATTCCGAAGAACGATTGAAGGCGTTTCGTTTGGTGTAAATCCACAATTTTACCCACTTGAATGAATCCGGGCAATAACACGGCACGGTTTTTCAATTTAGACGAAATTCCTACGGATGATAAAATATCAATGCTGTCGGCAACAAGCGCATTATCACCAATTACATCCTCAAATTCCAATCCTGAGAATTGAATCGTTGTGTCGATTCTATAATACTTTTGATCTTGGTATAAATACGCGATGCCCACATTTTTCGCTTGAATTTGGATATAAGCGAGCTGATCATTTTTCCAAGCCACCGGCAACTTGAAATCGAGATCGAATCCCAAACCGAGTCCTTGGCTGAACGCTTGTGAATTGCGCGTTTGCACTTCTCCATCCATGATTAAGGTGACATCCTGCCCATCAGCACTTTGAGCAATTTCCAAATCTCTGAAACTTCCAGAAGCGTAATTGTTCATGTTGTAGAAATTGATCGTCATGTTTGACTTCGATTTCACATCAATACAGCCGACTCCTATTTTTTGAAACGAGGAAAAGGTGAAGTCCATTCCAGCCATTTGCATGGTATCACCGACGTAACGATCGTTGCCATAAAAGACCAATCCAAAAGCATCATCCGAATAGATTCCACCACCAAAGGCACTGTAGCCAGCCTTGAAAATCATTCCCCAGTCGTGCTTTTTAAATGGCTTGATGTTATAGTTTCTGTATTCCAAATCAGACATCATCACGCCACCAACGCGGTTGAGACGTTTGTGTCGCGCATCCGAAGCATCCTTAATGTCTGACGTGATTGTACCACCAAAAATGAATTTCGAGAAAAGTTGATTCTGCATCGCTGAGCCGTCGTAGCTTCCGCCTCCCTCAAGAATGATTTCATGCGAACGCACCAACGTATCGTATTGGATTGGTAAAAGTTGCGCGTAGCTGTGTTGACTTCCAAGAAGTGAACAAAAAATCGCAATGCCGTATAGGGTTGATTTCTTCACGTTAAAATTGATTTTCTGTTGTAAAACGGGTGCGCAATTTCACGCCTAAAAATGCGCCAACGGGAATTTGGAATTGTTCATTGACCCCTGTGCTAGCGTTCGGTGTATCGAATTGTGATTGAACGATAATGTATTTTACATCGTCTAGATCTGCAACCACCGCAGACGACAAATCAAATTTCACTTCAGACGTTTTCACCTTCAATCCTGAGCCAGGATCTATGGTGCCGTATTCTGCGGAGTTGATTTTGTCCGTTCCTAAAATCGTATGAAGCGGTACTTTATTGGCATTGAGTAGCACCAATTTAACATCCGCAGAGATCGGGAATGCATTTTTGGCTTTCAGCATCAATTCTCCTTTTGTGACGCGCACGTTTTCGCTTGATTGCGATAAATCGACGGCAAAGGTATCACGAACCACCAAGGCATTTGCACCCATCGCTAGCGGCATCGACGCTTCGACTTTCACTTTGAGGCGACTATTCGGATAGATTTCATCTGAACCTGAGGAAATATTGCCCCAAGGATTCATTTCAATTTTATAGCCAGCGGTATATTTAGAGCCGAGATTCTCGAACATGGCTTCCATATTGCTGTTGACACTGTTAAAAATAATTTCCTTGACCGATGGCGTTAGCGTTCCATTCCAACCACCTGTCGCTGGACTCATATTGAAAGGAGTTCCAATTTGTGGATGCGCTAAGTTTACAATCGAACCTGCACTGTTTTCGCTTCTTAACATACTGAGAAAGCCCGTTGCACCCACTTTGATGCCGTTTTCAATTTTGAATTTGATGGTTGAAGCAGGTAAATCAATTGTGCCTGATTGCACCAATTTCATGATATCTAAGTAGAAATCCGTTGTGTCGGAAACAATTCTATTGCCGAAATAGCCACGTGCGTAATCAATCGTAATGTCCCGCAATCCAACATCCACTTTGACAAAATGACTATTTGTGACGAGCACAGTCGGACCTGATGGATCTGTTACCGCAGTTACCTTGGAGGTAAAGATATTTCGTTTGTTCCCGTTAATACCCGTCAAATCAAACGAATAACCACTCAAGTCAAGCGATTTTGTAACAACGCCAGGACTTGCAATGGATCCTGCATCCACTGCAATCGTCTGAGAAAATTCAACGCCATTTTTTTGGACACCAACAAGCACAATTGTAAAGTTTACTTTGGTTCCAATGGGGTTCTTTACCGTAATGTCCAAGAATCCACTACCTGCGATGATTTGTTTGAGCTCAACGTCGTCGAATCCAAGATCATTTTCACTCTCTGAACCAACAAGCACAGATCCCGGAACTACATTAAAAGCCGAGAAAACGAATCCGAACGATTTCTTGATAACAGTGTCTGGAATTGCCAAAAAGTCGTTGACATTTCGATCAATCAGCGTCCGTCGCATATCTAGCGCATAGAACCCGCCAACTTCAGAAAGTGTTGAATCATTGACCCAGTTTTCCAACGAGAGTGTGTCGTCGATAATGGGTGCACTCCAATCTGTTTCCCAGACAGTATTTTCCTTTTTACAGCTACTGAGTAGAACTGTGAAGGTGAGAAGAGTAAAAAGAATTTTTCGCATCGTTTACTAGACGTTTGAATTGGTTATTTGGTTGGATTACACGCGTTCTAAGATAGTGGCATATCCTTGCCCTACTCCAATACACATACTGACCAAAGCGTATTTGGCTTTCGTTTCCTGCAATTGTATGGCCGCGGTGTTTAGAATGCGTGCGCCCGTCATTCCGAGAGGATGTCCTAACGCAATGGCGCCACCATTTGGATTGATTCGAGGATCGTTGTCAGCAACGCCCATTTTTCGTGTGCATGCAAGCACCTGAGCCGCAAAGGCTTCGTTCAACTCCAAAATATCCATCTGATCAAGCGTTAAACCGGATCGTTTTAAGATTTTTTCGGAAGCATATACAGGGCCGATACCCATAATTCTTGGTTCAACCCCAGCAATCGCACCACCTACAATGCGAGCAATTGGATTCAAATTGTGACGTTTCACAGCCTCTTCTGATGCGATCAATAGTGCCGCTGCGCCATCATTTAATCCTGAGGCATTCCCAGCCGTTACCGATCCATCGCGTTTGAAAGCAGGTCGCAATCCAGCTAGAGCCTCAAGCGTCGAATTGGAGCGAATGAATTCATCGGTATTGAATAAAATTGGTTCTTTTCTGCCTTGCGGAATTAGAATTGGGGCAATTTCTTTCGCTAAGCGTCCTGACTGCATGGCGATTGTAGCTTTTTGTTGCGACCACAGTGCAAATTGATCCTGAGCTTCGCGTTCGATGCCATACATTTCTACCAAATTTTCCGCGGTGTTTCCCATCCCATCCGTTCCGTATAGTTCTTCCATTTTGGGATTGATAAAACGCCAGCCGAAGGAAGAATCGTGCATTTCGGAATCTCGTCCAAAGGGTTGCGAAGCTTTGGAAATAATCCATGGCCCGCGTGTCATATTTTCTACTCCACCTGAAATGTAGAGGTCGCCCGCACCATCTTTGATCGCGCGCGCTGCATTGATTGTGGATGCCATACCTGATGCGCACAAGCGATTCACGGTTTCTCCACCCACTTGCCATGGCAAGCCCGCTAAAAGTCCAGCCATTCGCGCAACATTTCGATTGTCTTCACCTGCTTGATTTGCGCATCCGAAGAGAACGTCCTCAATTTCTAACGGATCGAGCGTTGGATTCTTTTCCATCAAGGAACGAATGGCGTGCGCCGCCAAATCATCTGTTCGAACAGCGGATAGTGTTCCTCCAAAGCTTCCAATTGGAGTCCGCACTCCATCAACGATATATACTTGTTTTGACATGTTCAGTAATTGTAGAGGTAAAGGTAACAAATTTGTTATTGTTGAAAACTTCTACCCAGCACTTCGGCACAAAGTTTGTATTTTAGAGTTCCGAACTTTGTAAACCAAGACAAAACAATGAGACCGAACACACGATCCTTGATCGCCGTTTTAGCGATGGCCGTCTTTTCATCTGCATCCGCGCAAACGGAAGATCTAACCCCAGAAGAGCAAGCTTACCGCGATTCAATAAAAGCACTGAACGAAGACAATGCAGCCATTGCCAGTAGCCAAGAAGCCTACAACAGAGGCATTGAATTGTTTGGTCAAGAAAAATATACCAACGCCATAGAGGAGTTTCGAAAATCCATTGAATTTGATCCGAATTTCACCGCTGCCTATTACAACAAAGGCGTTGCTGAAAACAAGGCAACGAAATATGCTGAAGGTGTTAAAACACTAACGCGCCTGATTGAACTCAAAGCGGGATACGCGAAGGCCTATTTTCAGCGCGGATTGAGTTATCAAGGTTTAAACGATTATGCGAAGGCGGAATTGGACTACGAGAAATCGATTCAATTGGATGCGAAAAATCCGAAAGCGTACTACAATTTTGGCACCTTGCGCTTTTTACAAAAAGACTATGAGGGGGCGGTAAAACACTTCACAAAAGCCATTGAACTCGATAAAAACGATGTCAACGCATTGAACGATCGCGGATCGTCGTATCGCATGCTTGGACAATATCCAAAGGCGATTGTAGACTATGAAGCGGCAGTTGCCAAAAATCCAAATTTGGCGTTTGTACTGAACAACATTGGCACGACCAAAACGAAAATGAAAGATTACACGGGAGCGCTTTTGGCGTTTAATCGTGCTGTTTCAATTGATGCGAATTTCCATTTGGCCTATAACAATCGCGGGGTTGTGCAAATGAACCAAGGTCGCTTGGACGATGCAGAAAAAGATTTTAAGAAAGCCTTGGAAGTGAAGTCCGATTATGCGCCAGCAGCTTCCAACCTGAGTGCGATTTATTTCAAGAAAAAGGAATACCAAAAAGCACTGGATCAAGCGAGCAAAGCAATTTCACTCGATAAAAACAATGCAGCAGCTTATGTCAACCGAGGAAATGCGAAAGAAATGCTTCGCGACATGGAAGGAGCTTGTGATGACTGGACAAAAGCCAAAGAACTAGGGTCAGAAGCTGGAAAAAAATACGTCGCAGAAAACTGCGCAAACTAATTGAATTGAATCATGAAATATATAATTACATCCATAGTTCTCGTGTGCAGCTTGTTCGCTTCCGCACAAAATGTAGATTTCAAAGCCGCCAATTTCAAGGACGATAAAGACGGATTGAAGCTTGCTACTGACGCAATTGATAAAGGTGATGCGTTTTTCACAGTCGGTCATGATGCATTTTTCGCCGTTCAAAGTCCAGGTTTAAATTTCGATTTGGCCTTGGTAGAGTATATGAAAGCGCAGAAATTCAATCCAAAAAATGCATTGCTCAACTATAAGATCGGTGTGTGCTATGCAAACAGTTCGTACTCTGAAAAGTGCATTCCATATTTGAAAACAGCCAAAGAATTAGATCCTCTTTGCGATCCATTCTTAACATTTTATCACGGTTATGCGTTACAGCTTGAAGGGAAATTTGAAGAAGCGCGCAAAGCGTACACTGCATTTGAAGCAGAATACAAAAAAGCGGATGAATTCGTAAAATTCGTGAGTAAACGAAAACGAGAATGTCAAGATGCGATTGTTTTAGTGGCAAGTCCAATACGTGCTTGGGTGGACAACGTTCCAGAACTGAATACACCGCACAATGAGTATGGCCCTTCGGTTACAACGGATGGATCTGAGCTCATTTTTACCTCAAATCGTCCCAATGGTCATACGCCTAATGTTGTTGGTGGATGGGACGACGATATTTTCTTATCAGTCCTCGAGGATGGTAAATGGTCGTCTCCAGAACCCATTAAAGGGGTTAATACTACTGCTGATGAAGTGTCAAATAATTTGAGTTATGACGGTACAAGTATGTTGCTACACCGCGTAGAAGATGGTCAATGTGATATTTTTGAAAGCAAACTTTCTGGTGCGAATTGGTCAGCGCCAACAAAATTACCCACTTCCATTTCTTCGGATCGGGCGAACGAGCGTTTTGCGTCCTATAGCGCAGATGGCTGGAGCATCTATTTCAATCGTGACAACGCTGAGCGCTTAACAGGATACGAAGTGATGTACAGCAGCATGCAGAGCAAGATTCAAAAAAACTACATGGCGGCTCAAATGATCTCTACGATCAATAGCAAATTCAACGAAGGTCCACTCTATGTTCACCTAGATGGAGAAACCATGTACATCGCTTCTGAGGGAGACGGTTCAATGGGTGGCTACGATATTTTTATTTCAAAAAACATCAATGGAACATGGTCGAAGCCTGAAAATCTTGGTTCTCCGATCAACACGCCTTATGATGATTTCTTCTTTTCTGGAACGGCAAATGGGAAATATGCCTACATCGCATCGAATCGCGCAGGTGGCAGCGGAGGTTATGATATTTACAAGGTGACATTCTGGGGATCGGAGAAAGAGCCTGTGATGGCCACAGAAGATTATTTGCTGGCGTCGGTTGTGAATCCAATTGGTGACAACACGATTGAAGAAACTGTTGCCGTGAAGAAAAAATCGTTTACTGTCTTTAAAGGAATGACGATTGACGCAATTTCGAGAAAAGCAGTGGAGGCAAACATTGAAATTACGGACAATTCAACCGGGAAAATCATTGAAACGTTTACAACGAATAGTGCGACAGGTAAATTCATCATTACACTCGCGTCAGGTAAAAACTACGGAATTGCAGTAAAAGCAGAAGGATATTTGTTCCATTCTGAAAACTTTGACATTCCTTCAGGAAGTTCAGACAACCTTGTAAACAAAGTGATTGAGTTGAAGAACATCAAAGTAGGGAGCAAAATTGCACTGCGCAACATTTTCTTCGATACAGGCAAATCGCTTTTGCGCACAGAATCGAACGCCGAATTGGATCGATTGGTGAAATTGATGAAAGATGTTCCAAATTTGAAAGTGGAGATTTCAGGTCACACAGACAACACAGGATCGCCAAAAGCGAACGAAACCTTATCACAAGAGCGCGCGCAAGCGGTTGTAAATTACTTAGTGTCAAAAGGTATTTCAACGACGCGTATGACGGCAAAAGGCTATGGTCAAAATTCACCTGTGGCAACGAATGATACGTCTGATGGTCGCCAGCAAAACAGACGAACGGAGTTTGAGATAACAGGGAACTAGGCTTCGACAAGCTCAACCAACGTTCTCGACAAGCTCAACCAACGTTCTCGACAAGCTCAGCCAACGTTCACGACAGGCTCAGCCTGCTTAGTCAAGTGTACGAATTTCACAGGTGTACGCTGTCAATGAATTAAAACACAATCCCGACAAGGCAACTACTGCCTTCGTCGGGATTCTTTTTGTTATTGACGCCATTTGAGATAGTTGGTCAGGTCGTTGGAGTGTATGCATGTACCATTGACGAATCAACAGCATCATTAAATTGAACAGCTGAATTTAATCACTCAAGCCATCGTCAGATGAACAGCGCTACAACGCAGTGGGATAAGGTTTACTTCTCGGAATGGTTAGCCGTTTATCCACCATGGCGTGGTACATTCGCTATTCCGACAACATGACCATTTACATGCACACGCGAATGTCTACGAGGACGAATTCTGGGTTCATCGCACCTCTGCAGGACTGATCACCTGCTCCTCAGCTCGTACATTCCAAATTCGCACGTTTCTAGGACTATACCTCATCACTCTACTAGTCAAACCGATGGCATATCTAATAATTCAACAGATATATACTAGCCGAATATTTCGTTTACCAATAAACACTAGAGGAATTTCCGACAACGAAAAAAGCCCTAACTACTAATAGCTAGGGCTTTTTGTTATAAATGTTTTGTGTTACATCTGAATTCTTCTGCGAGTCGAACCATCCGACATGAAATCGATCACCATTCCGCTATAGTTGGGACCTACCTCTTGACCAGAAAGATTAAACGTTCGCTCTACAGTGATATCTCCCATTTCAGAATAAACGCTCACCAATTCCGAGTACGAGAATTCACCATCATAGTCAACTTGCTTGATTCGATAGTAGGATTTTCCAGCATAAGGCGAATCATCGATGAAATAATAATCAATTGGTTCTGTTGATGTACCCGCTCCAAGAACGATACCAACCTCTGAATATTCCAAGCCATCAAGTGTACGCTGAACCGAAAAATAATCGTTGTTTTTTTCAGTAATTGTGGTCCATTCAACATGCACATCTCTTCCTGTGTGAACAGCATCGATCGATCCCAACTCAATTGGCAATACAATTCCTGTTCCTGAGAAGGTCCATGCACAGTTGTCACCAGCGAAGCCATCTGCCGCGATGTAATAGGTTTGACCAGGGATTAACGGAGAAAGCGAGATCGTTGCCGTTCCAACGGCACATCCAAGAAAGTTTGCGCCATACGTTCCAATGGCAGCACAACTTGTCCAAACTCCAAACTGGGCATTCCCAGCCGTTCCATCATTACACAGAATACTCTGAATGTCTAATGAACCAGTTGTTGCATCCGCCGTGAATGAATAGAAGGTCGTGTTTTCATTCGATCCCCAGTTCCCTCCACTACATCCAAAACCTCCTGCGCCAGGTGTCGTAAATGACGCTCCTTGAGCACCAAGGTTACACGCGTCTCCAATGGCAGTTGAGGCAGTCGCACATGAAGTATTAGAAGGAGGTCCAGTAGTTCCAACCAAGTTGTAGTTCAAGTTAAATGGCTTTCCAGCATCGTTAAACATGAAAATCCAGAGATCTTGACTAGGATCTAACCCAGTGAAAAAGTTCTGGAAGATATTATACGTTCCCGAAATAAATTGTACCGAATTTTGACAACCACCAGCCACTGGCGTAAGTGACGAACAATTTGGTCCTTGATAGGCCGCTGCATATGAATTACTATTCCCAGGATCTACTGACCCAGAATTAAATGCTAATTGCACTTGCGTCACAGTTGGAGCTAAATCTACGTGGATCCATGTTCCTTCAGAACCAATAGGCGCGCATGGGGGAGCAGGTACGGGAGTTATCGAACTTCCACAACTGATCATATTAACAGTAGGAGAATTAAGGTTGTATGCAGATGTTCCAACTTGATCGCAAACCGTTGGATAAACAACCGCTACAGAAGCTGGAGGACAAGGACCACAAGAAGAATTCACGGGCGTGCCATTCGTTGAGCAGATCAGTGCGCACGAGCCACCGCAATCTACCCCGGTTTCACTTCCGTTCTGTATTCCGTCGAAGCAGGTTCCACAGGGGTCGCAGGGACCCCCGCAATCTATTCCTGTTTCACCAGGGTCAAGTATGCCATTTGTACAAGTACAGGGGACACAAAAGGTTCCTCCGCAATCGACACCAGTTTCATTTCCATTTTGTAGACCATCCGTACATGTGACAACACATTGATTCACTCCCGATCCATTGACAGTTGTCCAAGTAATACCAGCCGTTGAACCCGCTGTTTCACAGTTCATAGCAATGAAGGCAAAACCAGTTGTACTAGATACAGTGAAGCAAGTTCCAGTGGGAGTAAACTCAGTCCAAATAACCTGAAGAGCAGAGCCATTCGCATTACTTATTACAAACTGCGCGTTAGAACATCCCATTCCAGCGGCAACAAGATTATTTGTGGTCAAACAGATTCTTATCGAACCAGGTGTTCCGTTACCAATTTGAGTTCCAGCCCCATAGTTACCAATTGTCGTCGTTGCCAGCAATGATCCTTGACAAAGATTTGTTTGAGCTTGGACCTTACCTGAAAAAAGTAGCACAAGCATTAAGCTGAAAGCTATCGGCAGGTAGGTTGAATATTGTTTTAAGCGATCCATGCAGTCGTAATATTGATTCGTAATTAAACTCAAAATTAAGATTATCAGATGAGTACACCACACCCACCAATTGTTAATTAATTAACAATTGGTGGGTTAAAGAACATTTTATTAACTAACTACCTGTTTTTCAATCAATCCCAAATGGATCATCCTACAGCATTGATTTACGGACCATAACAACAAAATTTTTCCATTATTGACACTCCAAATGGAGATAGACAAATGCTTAAAAGTTAAATTCCTATTCCCTAAATATTTATTTATATTTGAACCTAAACAAGAAACGAACGATGCTTCAAACAAGCCATCTCATGATCAAAATTTGAGATGTCTGACAACGGAAAACCTGTGAATTCTAAAAACAACATATTAAACATTTTTGTATTCACCGAAGGATTTTTGGTCTTAAGCCTTCAAATTTTTATATCCGTCGTTTTAACGCCTTATTGGGGACAAACCTATTACTATTGGGTTTATAGTCTTTTCTTGTCCATGTTAGGTTTAGGTATTGGCTATTTTTTAACGCCCATTCTATTGCAAAAAACGGGAGGAGCTTTGCCACTTTTAAAAAAAATTGGCACTTATTTAGTCCTTTATTTCTCAATTACCGTTGCTTTTTCTCTTGTAATCCTAAATTCATTTTTAGACCTTTTTACAAATCCACTAAATGGAGCCATTTTCTCCCTAATTCTGTTTTTTTTCATCCCAACGCTACTTTTGGCGATGATTCCAATGACACTTATTGCCCATTTAAAGCAGGATGAAAAAGCGGGAGAAGGTGAATCCAGTGGACGAATTTTCTCCATGTCCGCAGCGGGTGGGATTGCGGGTGTGTTCCTTGTGACCTATATTATTCTGCCATACATGGGTTTAACAGCCGTTGTGGTTCTATTGATCGCAGGCTTTTCGTTTCTCTACCTCATTATTGCAAAGACTGTAGGAATGAAATCGGCAAAATGGATTCCTGTTGTGGTCGCTGCATTTTGTCTTTTAGTGTATGCTTCTCAACAAAAATCGCACACCAAAAAGCTCGCTAGTCATTTGAAAATTGTCTATGAAACAGACGGAATTCTTGGAAGCTTAACAGTTTTAGAAAACAGTTTGACGCAAAAACGTCAACTCCTAGTCAACAACAATATCCAGAGTGAGGCACATTTTACTGGACGCTCAATGAATCCATATGTGTACTCCGTTGCGATGTACACTTCCTACCTTCCAAAAGGGTCCAATGTTTTGATCGCTGGGCTTGGTTGTGGAAGTCTGGCGTATGAATATGGTGAACTGGGCTACAAAGTGGATGTAGTTGACATCGACCAACGCCTTGATGATATCGTTCAGGAACATTTCTTGGTCTCAAAAAATGCCTACAACTTCAAACATTCGGATGCGAGAAGGTACTTCAAGTCTTCTGATAAAAAATACGATGCGATTGTTTTAGACATCAGTCATGGTGAGAACATTCCAACGAACGTTTACACCCTAGAAGGATTTAGAGAGGTGAAAAACGATCTCAGCGAAGACGGATTATTGCTCGTGCATTTCCTAGCTGGGCAGACAGATGATGGAAAAATGGCATTGGCTTCTGTTATTCACACCATGGAAGAAGCTGGGTTGGACGTTGAGATCATGGATTTTCTGAACAGACGTGAACTTTTCAATGACGCAAAGTGGGGTGGTAAAGCAGAAGGGTTTATATTAGCCGGCAAGAAGCGCAAAGTGGATCTTGAACGAAAACAACTGGTGATTGATCCAAGTCTACTTGCTGAAATGCATCCGAACAAGGATTCACTCTACCTATCGTTCTCACAAAGACCAACACCACAACTATTAACGGACGACCGGCCGATTCTCGATCTTTTCCATTCCGAAACAGCAATGAAATTTCGAATGCTGAGTATTGCGCTCTTCAAAGAAGCCTATAAACATGAGTAGAGTTGGATACATAGCGCTTGTCTTGGCATTTATTGGAGGTGGTGCCCTGATGATGATGGAAATTATTCTGCCAAAAATTTCAATGATTTGGTTTGGAAATCTGCTGGAGGTTTGGTCTGCAATGCTCATCGGGGCCCTACTCGCAATGGCTATCGGCTATCGCATCGGCGGAATACTTGTAAAGAAATCGAGATCTTCGCGTACCATATTAGCAGCGTGCTACCTGCTAAACGCAATCATCTTCTTCTCATTACCGCATTTTGATGGCATATTCGAATTCTTTTTAGGCATGAACACTGGACTTGGAAGTCTTCTTGCTGCGTTGATTGTGCTCCTTCCCTCCATAGGCACATTAGCGATTACGTCTCCGATCATTGTCGATTACTTCGAGAAACAATCTGAAGGGACAAACTTAAAAGCATCGTTGATTTTTGGCGCATCAACCTTCTCCGGTGTTTTCGTCATCTTAATCTCAGGATTGTATCTCTTGCCTCAATTGGGAATTTCTTTTGCAAGTACGCTTATTGCGGTGATGTTACTGCTAAACGTTCTTCTGACATTCCTTTTGCCGAAAAAGGCTTAAGAGCTACCACCATTGAGCGCAAGGCACACGTTCCTTCCACAATCTTGTTGATCAACCTACGTGTATCATCTTCTACTTTTCGTTATTTTTGAAGTAAAATCAACGCGATGTATAAATCCATTTCTTCTGAGGATATTTCTGTTTTTCGCAGCATCGTTGGTGATCGCTGTTTTATCGATGAGCACGCATTGTTTGAATACAGCCACGATGAGACAGAGGACATTTCCATCCTACCAAGTGTTGTTCTAAAACCGATCAGTCCAGAAGAGGTTTCTGCCATTTTAACGTATTGCAACCTACATGCGATTTGTGTCACACCTTCTGGTGCGCGCACGGGCTTGAGCGGTGGCGCGATTCCTGTTCACGGAGGCGTGGCATTGTCACTGGAGAAGTTCAATCGGATTTTAGAAATTGATGAAAAGAATCACCAAGTGACAACAGAACCAGGTGTGATTACGCAAGTGCTGCAAGATGCCGTAAAGGAAAAGGGATTGTTCTATCCACCTGATCCCGCGAGCAAGGGCAGCTGCTTTATTGGCGGCAATGTCTCCGAAAATTCGGGTGGACCAAAAGCCGTTAAATATGGTGTGACCAACGAATATGTATTGAATTTGGAGGTTGTTTTGCCCACAGGCGAGATCATTTGGACAGGTGCAAACGTGCTAAAAAACGCCACGGGCTACAACCTCACCCAGCTGATTACAGGTTCTGAAGGAACCTTAGCAGTGATCACAAAAATTGTCTTGAAATTGATTCCGCACCCAACGCATACCTTACTGTTGCTCGTGCCATTCTTCAGCGCAGAAAAAGCGTGTGAAGCGGTTGGAGCCATCTTTCAAAAGGGAATTACACCAAGCGGTTTAGAATTCATGGAACGTGACGCATTGCTCTGGACGCAAGCATTTTTAGGTGACACAAGTATCCACGTTGGGGAAAATCACGCGGCTCATTTGCTCATTGAAGTAGACGGATTCGATCCTGAATTGCTGATGAGCGATTGCGCAAAAATCATGGAAGTACTGGAACAATTTGAAACAGACGAGGTTCTTTTCGCTGAATCGCAAGCCCAAAAAGACGCACTTTGGAAATTGCGCCGCTCGGTTGGTGAAGCAGTCAAATCCAATTCTGTGTACAAAGAAGAAGATACCGTTGTTCCACGCTTTGCGCTACCCGAATTGCTGCATCACGTAAAACGAATTGGAGTGAATTACGGTTTCAAATCGGTCTGTTACGGTCATGCGGGAGATGGAAATCTACACGTGAATATCATCAAAGGGAATTTATCAGATGAACAATGGAACAATGAACTTCCGCTTGCGATCCGAGAATTGTTTGGAGAAGTTGTTCGCTTGGGCGGAACGCTTTCTGGCGAACATGGAATTGGTTTGGTGCAAAAACCCTACATGGACATTGCATTCTCAGAAACGAGTTTAAACCTCATGCGATCCATTAAAACGGTGTTTGATCCGAAGGGAATCTTGAATCCTGGGAAGATATTTTAAACCCTCAATTAATTTCGAAGTCGAAGTTTGAAGGCACTAATGTTGATCGTGCAGCCAATTTGCGCGAGAGGATAGACTGTTCGCTCAATTCCGTTCGAAAAATCATGACCAACCCCACCTTGTAGATAAAACCGGGGGAAGAAACTTCCTTCATGCGCATTCACAACCACAAGACCCGTGTGGAGATTTCCTTCGAAAAATGAGAGGCTTGCTGTATTCGAACTTGTTTTGATTTCTGCGCCAAGGTATAAGCGACCATAAACCGAGCTGATTTTTGTTTCGCTTGCCGAACTCCACTTATTCCCAGGACTCAATGACTGAAATGGGAAGGAGAAGTAGTGGTATTGATAGGATGCACTTCCGTAGAAACCTGCGAATGTGTTCATGCCTCCCATTAGCCGAGCGTAGCCCTTTTTTGTCGTATGAGAAATTCCAAGCGCAAGAAATCCTGTGACCGTATCAATCTGATAAAACGCACCTGCATCCAAATTGAACTGAAAACCAACTACCACATCGCTCCAACGCGTTCCACAACCTAACCATCTTCGACCACTTCCTCCTGTGTCTACGTTTCGACATTCTGTGGTCTTCCTACCGCGCATTAAATTACCCATTTGGTCTCCCTTGAAGGGAACTTCTGAGAAGTAATAATCTTGTTTGCGTTTCCCCAACTTTGTCTCCCAATTCACCCTGTCTATCTCATCGGGTGAAAATTCCTTAGCAATCGCGTTCCAATTCAAATAATAAGCATCACTCTCATCGACGTACATTCTTGGAGCACGAATCTTCAACTCGTTCTGCTTGAAGAAGCGCACTTTAATTTGAAGGTTGTCCGTCAAAAAGCGATCAGCATAATACGCTGTTTTGTTGAGTATGAGTGTGTCTTGAGTCAAAATTGTCTCCTTGCAGCCGTCGCATGGAGCATCTGCTAGCGTAAAAAAATAAAATTGGTCGAATGCCGCCTTCGGAATCGAGGTGACCCATCGACTCTTCTTCCACCAAAGCATACCGGTTTTCTCCATTGTCCAACGTACTTTTCGAACAGACACCGCTCCCTTCGTATCCTTTTGGGCATAATAATGGTCGCGTTCACGAATTTCCTCGACGTCCATTGCTTCGATCATTACGGTTTCTTTTTTTCCCTTTTTCACCGTCCGTGTATGACAATATTCCAAGGCTTCAAAATCGACAAAGAAACACCTCGGATCGGCGTCGTTTAATACAATTTCTGGTGCTTCGATTATGAATGGTTTCGAATAAAGGATCACTTCCACCCTTCTGTTTTGTTGGGGATCAGCAAGCGTACCTTCCCCACGGGCATAAAGCGCAATTGAATTCACTTCACTGAGGGTAAACTTACATGCTTTCTCAACTGTTTTGGCCCTTTGCAATGACAATCGAAGATTAGCTGCAATTCTCCCCACTGAATCTGCGAAACCGATAATTTGAATTGAATCAACTGAAGTTAAATCGTACTTATCTGAAAGATTCCCAAGTACATTACTACTCTCCTCTGACAGTTTAGAACTTCCAAACTCAAAGTAAACTAGAACGGTATCTTGCGCGGAGACGCGTGCGTAAAACCCAATAAAGAATAGAACGAAAACTAAATACCGCATTAATTAAGTAAGATTGAATCAGGAAGATACGAAAAGCGGAGAGATAGGTGTTACCTAGTTCTGCAAAAAATCCAAATCGCCAGCTTTCATTTTGTGGTAGCCACGGCTCAGGTAAGCGAGCATGATGCGCATGGAATCAAAGGCTTCCTCCGTTTCGGCACTGATTTCCTTCTTTTGAAGTCGAAGCAATAACTTCATGTACATCGCATGAAACGCAATTTCAACGTCATTTTTCTCCTTCAAATTGGATTTTTCCTTGAACTCAGCGATGTTGATCGCGGCCACATCAAAGATACCAATGTACTTTGGATCTTTCGTCGCGGTGAGAAGCGTTGTGTGCAGATACGACAATTCAATCATCACTTCGGAGAGCGACGGAAGGTGTCCCACTTTTTCGATCTTCGCGGATTGCATCTCATTGATCAAAGCCGTGTACCAACGGCGGTATTGCGGCAAAAACGACTCGTCAGGCAATTGCGGTCGCACGTAGTGCTCAAGAATCTCTTCCAAGTCAAAGCGATAAGCGCGAATCACGTCTTCGATTTGATACATATAGAGAATATACTCAGCAATGTTTTCTTGCTGTTTTTGCTGTGCGACTAACATGTTTAGATGGGTTAATGATTTATTTTTTGTCGGCTTTCACCTTCGCATTCATGAACTTAATGAAGTCCATCGTCACGTCCATGCTTGAATCCGCGTAGAGAATGGATCCCATTTTTTCTTTGGCCAAAAACAAATTGATTTTATGCTCCTTCGCATATTCCTTGCTGTAATCATCCAGTTTTTCAAGCAATTCCTTTTGAAATTCCTCCGCTTTACGAGCTAGTTCAGCGCCCTCGGTTTGCTCGAGACTGGTCAATTCCAATTCAATGCCTTTGATCTTATTTTGGTAGAATACCTCGCCATTCTTCGAAAGTAAACCTTGCGACATTTTCACTTGGTATTCGTTTGCGTACTTAGCATATTCTTGCTGAAGCGCGTTCGCCTTACCTTGAACTTCTTCTTCCATTTTTTGAATTTTCTCCTGCGTACTCTTGAAGTATTCAAAATGTTCAGCGACACTATCTTTTATATAGAATGCGATTTTGATGTCATTGGAACTCACCCCTGATTGATTCGATTCACCACAAGACGCCAACAACGCGCCAACAATAATTGCTAATCCGATAATTTTCATGCTTTTACGTTTTTTTCTTTGAACGCTGCTTCCCAATCCGTGCGCATCTCGATAAAGCGCTTGAGAGCATTCGTCAATAATTCAGGTGTGATCATTCGTTCAACATCTTCCAATCCATAAACATCGGTTTCCCCGATTTTGAAGGTTTGTTCGAATTGTCCCAACTCAACCTTTACAATGTACTTCGCATTGTAGTTGAATACTTGGATTTTGTACCGATCGTGCGGAATGTCTTTGACTAATCTCACTTGCTGCTTTTTAACAAAAATACACGAAAAAAACGCATCCAAAAGAAAGCGAATCAATATTCACACAAAAAATGCTAAAACTTAGGCGATCGCCAATTCAAAGTCGGTGTACGAATGAAAATGAAACGGAACTTTTACCATGTAGGCATAATCTTGACCGACTTCATACATGTCAATATCGGACAATTTGTAGTGCCACTCCACTTGTACTGATTTTCCCGCATCATTCAATTCATTCAACTTATACAATAAGAAAAGAATGCGTTTGGAGGAGCTGATGTTGAAGTATTCCAAATTGAGACAAACGGTGATCTCATCGGAGGGATTCATCATAAACGATTCAAACCAGTTGAGAATTGGCAACCAAAATGCGTCTGGATCTTCGGGAATTGATCTTCCTTTGATCTCCATTTTCCCTGTAAAAGGATCCAATTTCACAAAAGGCGTTTGTGCTGTTTCTTCGATACGTAAAATCTCCATAACCTCATTAATCAAGATGCAATTTGGCACTTTTTCGGGAATCTTGCGCGTTTTTTCGACAAAAAATACGAGAATTTCGATAAACAACTGATTTTCATCGTTTAACCTGAGTTTTCATCGATGAGAATATAACTTTAGATCAATGAAAACCCTACTTCACTCAATATAACAGCCTGTTTGCTCGATCAGCTGAACTGGTTGAGGCGAGAAAATTCCGTTAGATTCAGCACAAATTTGTACCTTGGTTGATGGAGATTTCTGAACGTTTTGTGTTACATAGACGATTGGGTTCACAACGCACCCGGAAGTTTGGTGAGATTTTCTTGGCATCCGAAAAATCCTCGGGGCAAAACGTGGTGTTAAAAACCATTCGTGCGATTGATGGCAATGAGCATGTACGCGAGCGACTTCGTGCAGAAGCCCATTTCACGTTCGATATTGACGGTCTGCCTAAAACGCTCCATTTTGAAGAATCGGAGCAAAGCATTTTTTTGATTCGAGCGTTTCATGAGGGTGTCCCATTGGATGAATATTGGTCAACGATAAGACGCCGAAACCGCTCCCTATTTCTTGTTGAGTTGGTGCAGAAATTGATTCCTATTTTTGAGCATTTGGCGAGTTTGCAAATTGTCCATTGCGACATTAAGCCGAGCAATCTATTGATTACGCCAAGAGTAACAAATGAATTCGATGTTCACTTATTGGATTTTGGACTGGCGTTGCGTCGCGATGAATTGGAGCAAAATCGTGCCCGTAAACTGCTTTTCCCCTTGGGTTTCGCTGCACCTGAATTGTTATTGAACCGACTGGAATTGGTAGATCAACGAACGGATATTTTTGCTTTGGGTATTTTGATTTGGAAATTGTATGCAGGCAAACTACCGCTCACGCACCCAAATCCGAGCGTATTCACGAACCTTCAATTGACACATCCCTTACCTGAGCATTCCGAAATTTCTCGAAAGCTTCAGCTAATTTTGTCCAAAATGTGTGCAAAACATTCATTCGTTCTTCCGCCTAACAAAATGAATCAAACCGAAGTGAATACACATTTGGTCAATGCTATGGAGCACAGGTATGGATCGCTAAACGAAGTTTTACAGGATCTCGAGGCCCTTCAAAAAAGACGCTTTTGGCAATGAAAATTCTACCAGAATAAATCGCGGCGGTAACCTACATTGAATCCGAACAATACTTTGCTGTATAAATCGACGTAGGTAGTTTGATTACTTGCTTGTCCCAAAAACAAATAACTCACACTAAGATCCGTATAAATTGTTCCAAAACGCGGGATAGTATATTTCACACCGCCAGAAAGTCCCATACCGAGGGAAATGATGGCTCCATCGCGACTTGTCGTTTCATCAAGGGTATATTCAGTTTCATCGAAACCTTCATACCTAGCTGTTGTTTTATTATACATTAGGGTAAAATTGGTTCCGCCGTAACCCGCAAATCCAAAATCAAATCCATCCCCAAGGTAATAACGCGTTCCTCCTTCAAAAATATGGTAGTTCATGGTTGGAACACCAGAAACATTAAGAATATAAGGTGTTGTTGTAACGTCATTCGCCACGGCAAAACCGAGAATAGAATCTCCACCGCGAGCGAATTGGTGCGTATATCTTCCATAGAATGACATCGCGTCATCACGTGGAATTTCTACACCAATATGGAACCCTGTGAACCACTTCGGTGTGCCAAAACCTTTTAAGGTACTGGAACCAGCACTAAAACTCACCTGAGCAGAAGCGCTTCCTGCTACAATCAATGCGATTATTAAACTTAATTTTTTCATACTTCCATCCATTTTGGTTTCGCAACCTTCACCTTATCAAAAATCGGGCAACTTTCTACATGTGCACCCGGCAAATATCCTGTACTCATCAAAAATTCATTCACAATTTCTCCTCCCACAAATTTGAATCGCGCTTTGAAGATCTTTACCCACTCCTCTTTCGATTTTGGATGTAAACTGTCTAGCC
>JBFYPU010000063.1:0-5968 GCA_041303175.1 Crocinitomicaceae bacterium
TCGAGAAAATTGCAAAAGAAACGAAACTCATCATTGACTTTGGAGGCGGATTGAAGCGTGATGAAGACGTGAAAATTGCGTTCGAATCAGGCGCAACCAAAATCACAGGTGGCAGTATCGCTGTTAAAAATCCAATCCTTTTTGCAGAATGGATCAGCAAGTATGGCGATAAAATTATCCTCGGCGCAGACTGTCTGAATCGAAAAATTGCGACCCAAGGATGGACAGAACTTGGTGAATTGGACGTGATAGAATTCATTCAGAGCTATTCAAAACAAGGGATTCGTGAAGTCATCTGTACCGATATTTCGAAAGATGGGATGCTCAAAGGACCATCACTTTCTCTTTATTCTGAAATCATCGATAGGACCTCTATCGAATTAATCGCAAGCGGCGGAGTTTCATCGATGGAGGATCTTTTTTTCCTGAAAGAAATCGGCTGCTCAGGAGCAATTGTCGGCAAAGCCATTTATGAAGGGCGCATAACGCTCAAACAACTCAGTGAACTATGCTAAAAAAACGAATCATTCCTTGCCTCGATATTCAGAACGGCAGAACGGTAAAAGGAATCAACTTTGAAGGAATTCGCGACGCTGGCGATCCAATTGAATTGGCACAACGCTATGTGGACGAAGGAGCGGACGAACTTGTATTTTTGGACATTACAGCCACGAACGACAAACGAAAAACGATCTGTTCCTTGGTGGAAAAAATCGCGGCTGAAATCACGATTCCATTTACGGTTGGTGGAGGCATTTCCTCGCTCGAAGATGCGCAAGCGGTCATATCTGCCGGTGCAGATAAAATCAGTGTGAATTCCTCAGCGATTAAACGTCCTGAATTGATCCGTGAAATTTCCAATCGCTTTGGCAAACAATGTGTTGTGGTGGCGGTTGACATCAAAGAAATAGATGGAACATGGTTCGTGTTTTCCAATGGAGGGCGGATTCCAACAGGACTGCTCGCCATTGAATGGTGCGAGGAAGTTGCAGCACTTGGTGCTGGTGAAATTCTCTTAACCTCCATGAAAAATGACGGAACCAAAGCAGGATTTGCCCTCGAAATTACCGATCAAATTACACGTCGGCTTTCCATTCCTGTCATTGCTTCGGGTGGGGCTGGATCCATCAATCACTTTACTGATTTATTCACTCAAACCAATGCAAGTGCAGGACTCGCAGCAAGTATTTTTCATTACCAGGAAGTTTCGATTCCAGACCTCAAAAACGAATTAAAAACCAACAAAATTCCCATACGATGAACCCAATTTTCAATTCAACCGACGGACTTATACCTGTCATCATTCAAGACGCAACAACCAATAATGTGCTCATGCTCGGATACATGAACTCAGAAGCGTACGAAAAAACAAAACAAGAAAATAGAGTCACATTTTTTAGTCGATCCAAGCAACGATTGTGGACAAAGGGCGAAACTTCGGGCAATTTTCTAGACGTTGTTTCCATCCAAATTGATTGCGATGCAGATACACTTTTAATAAAGGTTAACCCAGTCGGACCAACGTGTCACACGGGAACAACAACCTGCTTCGGCGAGCCCAATTCAAAAGGATTTCTCTATGAACTAGAGCGAACGATTGACCAACGTATTTCTTCAGACGACCCGAATTCATATACCAATCAGTTGTTCAAACGCGGGATCAACAAAGTTGCCCAAAAAGTGGGTGAAGAAGCCGTTGAGCTGGTGATCGAAGCCAAGGATGACAACCGCGATCTCTTTTTGAATGAGTCCGCCGATTTGCTTTATCACTTTTTGATCTTGCTTCGGGCGAAGGACGTGCAACTTTCTGATGTGGAAAATGTGTTATTCGAAAGGAAATAGTCCTGTTTTGGATTGAAAACACGTCAAACTAAACTCGGATCGCCGATTTTTCCTAAATTAGGGTTCACGAGTGTCCTCGAAAAAATGAACAATACTGCAATAAATTCATCCGTATGAAACTTTTTTATTCCTTTCTGACTCTACTCACCTCTGCATCCTTCTCCTTTGGGCAATCGTCATTCGTGATCACACCAGCCGGTACGGATCCAACGATCGACAACGCAATTGATTATGCGACAGATATTTGGAGTCAGTATTTGAATTCGTCTGTCCCCATAAAAATCAAAGTCATTTATGCCGATTTAACGAGTTCTGGACCCTTAGCAATCACGATTCCGAACGGTCGAAAAGAGTTCAGTTCAGCACCGCTTGACAGCACATGGTATGCGACTTCCTTGGCAAATTCGTTAGAAGGATCGGAATTGAACCCTGGCGAAGTCGATATGGACATTTACGTGAATAGTTATGTGAATTATTATTTCGGAACGGATGGACTTCCCGGGCCAGGTCAATACGATTTCGTCAGTATTTTCTTGCACGAGATTGCGCACGGCTTGGGGATTCTGTCGCTCACTAAAGTGGAAAATGGAGAAGGATCATTTGGGTATGTCACACTTTCGAGCATTTTTCCGCTACCTTCATCCTTTCCCTTTCCCGTCTTGGAAGGGTTGCCTTCGGTTTGGGATCGTTTTATCGTGAATAGCACGGGTCAACAATTGGTCGATCAGGCACTTTTTGCCAACCCATCCACCGCGCTTCGAACACAGTTTCAAAGCAACAATTTGTTCTTCACAGGTCCAACTGCCACTGCCGCAAACGGAGGAAATAATCCACGGATGTTTGCACCAGGAACCTACGCATACGGCTCGAGCTTGCAGCATTTCAACGAAAGCACCTTTCCCCTTTCAAGCGGAAATAGTTTGATGACACCTTACAGTGGAGTTCAAGAAGTGGAGCATTTACCTGGAGATCTCTTAATGGGCGCGCTTCAGGATGTTGGTTGGTCGACGAATGTGGTGGAAGTGAACGAACAGCTCGCAGCCAATAACATCGAACTCTATCCAAACCCTGCGGCGGATTTCATTGAATTGAATTTTGGGGAGATGAATAAGGAATCCTTCGAAGTGAACATTTTGGATATCACAGGAGCCGTGATTTTCACTCAAATCGCGGTTTCATCTGTCGGTAAAATTGATGTTTCTCAGCTACCCAATGGTGTTTATTTTTGTGAGGTTAAGAATGAACTCACGCCAGCACATTTGAAGTTCATCAAGCAGTAATTCTTCTTATGCCTAACTTACGTTAGATTCTGGATTGAATTTGAACAACCGCTCAAACGGCAAAAACACCACAAACAAAATCCACAACTGTAGAAAGGAAACATCCACCAGTACAGCGGTGATCAAGTGAAAAACTACTCCGATTCCGATCAGATATCGATCAAACTTTTTGGTGAAAAACGCGACGAGAAAACTCGCTTCCATTGCTACACCCAGGATCAAGGCGAAGGCCGCAAGCTTGGGCGATTCGAGCAGGTACAGCATAGTATTCTCCAAAAAATTGGGCTGATAACCAGGAATTGCCATGCGATCCACGTAGTTGTGTTCGATCAACCATTGCATTTGACCTTCATTAAAAACTGAACCGCGAAATAATTTCCAAATAGCGGCAGAAGCATAAATGTACGCGACGGCATAGCGCAAGCCCGCAAAAAGGATCGAAAAAGACTTCAACGATCGGACACAAAACGGGATAATCAATAAAATGAGTGTGATCAAATTGTGATAATGCCAGCATTGGTACGAATTGAGTAACACACAGTAAATCAGAAAGAAAATTCCTGTTAGAATCGGCAGAACCATTCGCTTTGGAAAAATCGCAGTTGCGAGGCACAGGAGCGTGAGAATCAAATCAAAGGTAAAGGCCGCGAAGCCATTGTTCTTGAAGAATTCGCCGATTCCTGTTAGATGCACCAACCAATACGTCACATCCAAATCCACACGAAGCAACACAGGCGATTCCAATTGGCTAATCATCAAATCCGCCCACCATTGATAAAGCAATACCAAGAACAGCCAAGCAAACACCCATCGAGTGAGTCGCGTCCGCGCTATGTCACTGAAAAAATAGATCATGGGCGTTTATATTCAGCGATGGGAATCAAATTCATGCGTTGCACCTCCGTTTTCTTCACAAACACCAAATCGCAGGTGCCCACCTCCATCGTGTACACTTTTTTCTTGTACACACGTTCGATGTAGCTTGCTAACCAAGATAAATACGCTCGTTTATCACCCTTCGAATTGCACAAGCGCGCTTCCATTTTTTGAGCCGTCGCTGCCGAAAACCGAGTCGCGATTTTTTTGCGAATGATTTGTCGTGTGCCCGTGTCATAATTGCTGCGCTCGAGTTGCACGAAATATTCCATCGGCAATTGAATCACCTCGCGGGTTGGTCGTGTGATGCTCGGTAAATCAAGAATTTCACCGTTCACTTTGATATAAATCCGTTCGTGTTGCCCCGTTGAAGTTTGCGGATCGGAATAATGCGCCCACAAGAAAAAGGGTGTGACTTGAATTTTTGAGTAGGTGCACACAAACGTTCCAAGCGTGAAAATCACGAAGAAAGCAAAAATGACTTTCGATTGTTTCCAGACATCACGAAGGAAGAAATTCATGCGATCAATTGAGGATTGAATGTGCAAGATGCGAAAAATTGCTTGATCATGTTCACAAAAGCAACACAGGATCATCGCTAGACCGCCGCGAAAACTGTATCTTTCACCAACTTATGGATGCAGTGCGAATTCTCTTTTTCCTTTCACTTCTGTCGTTGTTCTTCGGCTGCACGGCTGTTTCCAACGAAAAAGCGTTCAATCTCTTCCTAGATGAACCCTGCATGATCACCAATTTCGAGCAAAACAATGGCATCGAAGGGACACAGCTGAGGGTGAAGGCATTCAACCCTGAAGATTCAAGTATCACTGTTGAACTTCCCATTGATTTTGCTGTCACAATGAAAAATTTCCAGCAATGGACCATTGGCTGGGGAATGGGAAAACCGTATTTCGATGCAGGAGTCGAAAATATCCGCGGAATTCGCAAGATTGACGTGAAAAACGGGAAAATCTACCTCGACAAATCCATGCGTGGAAAGGGATTTCCTAGAAGTGGGCAACGGATCGTTTTTTGGAATACCGCACCTTCTGGCTATCAAAAAATTCAGCATGAGCCGATTATTCGTCCCAATTTTTGGCCTACTTTCCACGGGGAAAGCATTGGGTTTAGCTCTATTGTTTACGATCCTAAACAAAAGCTCTGGATCACACTTGTGCACGAAGTGGATTCCGATCAGATTCAAATTTACGCAGCCATTTCAAGCGATCTCATTCACTGGAAAGCGGGAAATAATGGAAAGCCCCTTCTGATACCTTCCGATTTTAAGCAATGCAGTTGGGCAGGCAAAGATGCATCGGGCAAATTCACTCAAACTCCAATGGTCTCAGATATTATCTATGAAAAAGGATTGTGGTATGTCTTTATGGATGGGTACGATCGTTCAGGAAAGCGACACATTGGACTTGCCACGGCATCCGATTTACTCGGAAAATATACCATTTCGGCCAAGCCTGTTTTATCTCCGCAAGGCAAAGGAAACTGGAACGATCAAGCTGTTTTTTGTGCCAAAGTTGCGAAACGAGACAACGATTTTGTGCTCTTTTTTGATGGACGAAATGAAGCAGGATATGAACAAGTGGGCAGGGCTAGCTCTACGGATTTGAAGCATTGGAAGATGGACAAAAAATCCGTATTGGATCAACACGAAGGTTGGCGCAGCGCCGTATTCACAAGTGAACCGAACTATGTTGAAGTCCACGGCGATACTGTATTATTAATGTCAGCTGGCGCTAAACAATTTCAGGAAAATTATTGGCACCATTATGTAACGCATCGAAGCTACATGGATCAGTCCGGAAATGTGAACGACGCGCAACTCGGTGCGTATCTCTCAACTGATGGAGGAAAAACATTCTGGCCACATGCGAATAACCCAATTTTCGTCAACAATTTCGCTGATCCTTTCGAAAATGAACACATGGGTGGAAATTTTGAGCGGGTCGAAACCG
>JBFYPU010000064.1:0-12402 GCA_041303175.1 Crocinitomicaceae bacterium
AAACGCAATCAACACGCCGGTTAAGGTAATTCGAATTGAAGGAAACGTTTTGCCGGCTCCCGTTGACGAAACAGGACAGCCAGCGATGACGGTTCAGCCTACAGGTCAACCAACGATTCAACCAGCGCCTCCAGCAGTGGAGAAAGTGGAAGAAAAAGTAGAAGTTGTGGAAATTGCCATGGAAGTTCCAATGAGCAAAGCTGAGATCAAAGCGATGAAAGCAGCGGAAAAAATGAAAGCGAAAGAAGCAAAAAAAGCTGCGAAGTTGGCGAAGAAATCTGCTACTGCCGTACAGAATTAGAAAGAATTTCACTGAAATATCAGTGCGAAATACAGATCCCATGTCAGAAAGTTGACATGGGATTTTTTTTGTTTTTACCTTATTTCTTAATGACTTGTTATAAGCTAGTTAAACTCTTGTTAATCCTGTTAAAGCCCTGTTAACGCGCTTTTTTGTTGAATGATTCATCCGTAGATTGGTCTAAATCAATAAAAAACAACGTATGAAAAAGTCAATTTTTTACTCAGTAGCAATGGTGATAATCGGTGGATTTTCACAAACAGCAAACGCCCAAGGCGAACCCATTGAAAATGGCGCAAAAATTACCTTCCAAGAAGAACTGTATGATTATGGCGAGGTCAAGTACGACGGCAATGGCTACCATACCTTTGTATTTGAAAACACAGGAAATGAACCGCTGGTTTTAGGAGAAGTGAAAGGCTCGTGCAGCTGTACCGTTCCTGAATGGCCTCGTACGCCGATCGCGCCGGGCGAAAAAGGGGAGATCCGTGTGAAATACGACACAAAAAAGCCTGGTGCCATCAATAAAAGCGTTACCATCAATTCAAATGCAGTCAATTCACCGATGAAAGTGATTCGCATCCAAGGAAACGTATTGCCCGCGCCCGTTACTGGTGCACCCATAGATGCATCAGGCGCTCCTGTGACCAATTAACACAGCCCATGTTTAACCCCAAACGCCCTGATAATTCGGGGCGTTTTTTTTAGTATTTACCGTTCAAAACCTGTTCATATTTCTTTCAGGTTCCCGTCCGTTCACACGGCTTAATTTACTAACTTTCTACCCTCGAAATTACGCCCATGTACATCATATTTGATACTGAAACAACTGGATTACCAAGAAATTGGAATGCTCCGATCACGGACACCGACAATTGGCCGCGCGTTGTACAAATTGCATGGCAGCTCCATGATGATATGGGGCAATTGCTCGATCACAAAGATTATTTGATTCGCCCAGATGGATTCGATATTCCATATGATGCGGAACAAATTCATGGCATTTCTACAGAGCTAGCGCGCGAGCAAGGGATTGATCTCAACGATGCATTGTCGGAATTCAACGATGCTCTCGCTAAGGCAAATTTCGTGGTTGGACAGAATATTAAATTCGACCTCAATGTTTGGGGCTGCGAGTTTATTCGTGCTGGAATGGACACCACCATGAACGCTGCACCCATTCTAGACACCTGTACAGAAGTAACAGCTAACCTTTGCCAGCTGCCTGGAGGACGTGGTGGAAAATTCAAATTGCCAACCTTAACGGAGCTCCACGGTTATCTTTTCAATCAACCTTTCGCAGAAGCACACAACGCAACTGCCGACGTGGAGGCAACAACTCGATGTTTCTTCGAATTGATGCGTCGAGGTGTTTTTCTTCCAGCGGAATTGCAGCAGGAGGAACGCTACATTACCGATTTTCAAGCGTTTAATCCCTCGACAATTGGCACGATTGGTCTCGTTCATCTCAATTTAAAAGAAGAAAGCGCACGCATTCGTGCTGCTATCGAACCCGAGGAAAGTACCATACCCGTAGTCGATAAATCTGAGGCTCAGCTTCGATTGGACGCATGCTCGTTCGCTCATTTGCACAACCATACGCAATTCACGATACTTCAATCGACTACGCAAGTAAACGACCTCGTGTCTCGAGCTGCGAAATTCGGGATGCGCGCGGTAGCATTGACCGACACGGGAAATATGATGGCTGCATTCCATTTTGAAAAGGCAGTTTCAGCCTACAACAGTGATCTTCGTGCCCGAAAAAAAGCGGCAGAGGAGAATGGCGAAACTCTTGATGAACAGGAACTGTTACCGATTATTGGATGCGAATTCAATGTCTGCCGTGATCTTTCAGATAAATCCCAAAAGGACAATGGATACCAAATCGTATTGCTCGCGAAAAACAAGGCGGGCTATCACAATTTGATCAAACTTGCATCGATTGCGTACACAGAGGGAATGTATTACGTTCCTCGAATTGATCGTGCAGCAGTTGAAAAGTACAAAGATGATTTGATCGTGCTGACCGGAAATCTCTACGGCGAAGTTCCGAGTAAAATATTAAATATCGGTGAAAATCAAGCCGAGGAGGCACTGCTTTGGTGGAAGGAGTTGTTTGGTGAGGATCTCTACATTGAGCTGATGCGCCACGGACAGGAAAATGAAGACCGGGTGAATGACACCTTGGTGCGATTTTCACAAACACATGGTATCCAGTTGGTTGCAACGAACAACACGTTTTATATTGATCGAGTAGATGCTTCTGCACATGACGTTTTACTCTGTGTAAAAGATAATGAGTTGGTTTCCACACCAAAAGGTCGTGGACGCGGCTTCCGTTATGGCTTGGATAACGAGGAATATTATTTCAAGTCGCAAGAGGAAATGAAGCAACTCTTCTTGGATCTTCCAGAGGCGATTGAATCCATTGACTCGATTATTGACAAGTGCGAACATTATGCTCTCGCGCGGGAGGTTTTGCTCCCAGCATTCGATATTCCAGAACAATTTCAATCCGAAGAAGATGTTGTAGACGGCGGTAAGCGCGGTGAAAATGCGTTTTTACGACACCTGACTTATGAGGGCGCGAATCGGAGATACCCTGAAATCACAGATGAAATTCGAGAACGCATTGATTTTGAGCTTGAAACAATTGAGCGCACGGGCTATCCAGGCTACTTTTTGATCGTACAAGATTTTTGCAATGCTGCACGGGAAATGGGCGTTTCTGTTGGACCTGGTCGTGGTTCTGCAGCAGGTTCTGTGGTGGCATATTGCACGGGAATTACCAATGTTGACCCCATTCGATATGATCTACTTTTTGAACGTTTCTTAAATCCTGATCGCGTTTCCATGCCCGATATCGATATTGATTTCGACGATGAAGGTCGCGGTCGTGTGATAGAATGGGTGATCAAGAAATACGGCGCAAGTCAAGTCGCACAAATTATTACCTACGGTACAATGGCTGCGAAGTCTTCCATTCGTGATACTGCGCGGGTAATGGATTTGCCCCTGGGGGATGCCGATCGATTGGCGAAGTTGATTCCTGATATTTCCTTGAATCGATTGTTTTCAATGTCAGACAGCGATTTGCGTGACAAATTGAAAAACAACACGGAAGACATCAACCATGCGAATGAATTGAAAGCGATCGCAAAAGGAACGGATCTTTCGGCTCAAGTGTTGAACCGTGCGCGTGAATTAGAAGGTTCGGTTAGAAACACGGGAATTCATGCGTGTGGGGTGATTATCACGCCGGATGACATTACGAATTTTGTACCGGTAGCAACAGCGAAGGATTCTGACATGTATTGCACGCAATACGATAACTCCGTAGCAGAGGAAGCAGGATTGCTGAAAATGGATTTCTTGGGCCTAAAAACCTTAACCTTGATCAAACACGCGGTGAACAATGTGCGTGAACGGCATGGAATTGAACTCGATCCAGATGCATTTCCTGTGGATGACGAGAAAACCTACGAGTTGTTTCAACGCGGAGAAACAGTTGGTATTTTCCAATATGAGTCTGCAGGGATGCAAAAGTACATGCGCGAGCTGAAACCTACCGTTTTTGCCGATTTGATCGCAATGAATGCCTTGTATCGTCCCGGTCCACTTGAGTACATTCCATCTTTTATTCGAAGAAAACACGGAGATGAAGAAATCCATTATGATTTGGATGCTTGCGAGGAATATTTGAAAGAAACATACGGAATTACCGTCTACCAAGAGCAAGTAATGTTGCTTTCCCAAAAATTGGCAGGATTCACCAAAGGCGAGGCGGATACCCTCCGTAAGGCAATGGGTAAGAAGCAAAAATACGTCCTGGATAAAATGAAACCGGCGTTCATTGAGCGAGGAGGAGAGAAAGGACATGCTGCCGAACCGCTCGAGAAAATCTGGAAGGACTGGGAAGCTTTCGCCTCTTATGCCTTCAACAAATCACACTCAACGTGTTATGCGTGGATTGCCTACCAAACTGCCTATCTAAAAGCGAATTACCCTGCGGAATACATGGCGTCGGTGCTCAGTAACAACATGAGCGACATCAAGCAAGTTTCGTTTTTCATGGAAGAATGTCGGCGCATGGGAATTCAAGTGCTTGGGCCCGATATCAATGAGTCGAATTATCAGTTCACCGTGAACAAGGCAGGTGCAGTGCGTTTTGGATTGGGCGCCATCAAAGGTATGGGATCAGCACCCGTCAATGCAATCATTGAAGAACGCAACGAAAAAGGACCGTTTTTATCCGTGTTTGATCTCGCAAAACGCATTAATTTAAGGGTTGTCACCAAAAAAGCCTTCGAAAGCTTGGTGTATGGAGGTGGTTTCGACTCCTTCACAAACGTTCACAGAGCGCAATATTTCAAGGAAGATGCCAACGGTCGTACCTTCTTGGAGAACTTGGTTCGCTTTGGTTCTGGATTTCAAGACAGTGAAAACTCCTCTCAAGCGTCCCTTTTTGGAGAAGATTCAGGCGCAAAATTGCCCGAACCATCCATTCCCGATTCTGAAGAGTGGGGAAATATTTATGCGCTCAACAAGGAAAAAGAGGTGATTGGAATTTTCATTTCGGGTCATCCACTCGATGATTACAAAATGGAAATTGAGGCCTTTTGCACGGGGGATTTGAACATGCTCAACAACCTTGAAGTGAATCAAAATAAAGAATTTTTATTTGCAGCGATCATTTCCGATGCTGAACACCGCATGACGCGAAAGGGAGATGATTTTGGAACAATCACCTTGGAAGATTACAACGACTCCTATAAAATCTTCTTGTGGCGTGAAAACTATTTGAAATACAAGCATTTTTTGAATCCTGGCACATTTGTTTCTGTGAAAGGACGTATTGAAATTCCCGCTCGCAGATCCGAATTGGAATTCACCATTCACTCACTCGATTTGTTGTCCAATCTGAAAGACCAAAAAGCGAATAGCCTGAATATCAAAGTATCAACAAAGGCATTGGACCAAATCATGATTACCGATTTGACGAAAATTTTCGATAATAATGCAGGTCGAATCCCTGTTCGTTTTACGGTGTTTGATCCTTTGGATAACATTGAAGTGCACCTTCCATCTAAATCCCTGAAAGTGGATCTAACAAATGATTTATTCAAAGAATTGAAGAAATTTGATTTAGAGATCCAGATCAAATAGTTCGCGAAGTTCGAGGAGTTCGTTCACTTTTTCGGCACTTCCAGACTGTTGAAATGAATTGATGAGGTTTGTGAGCATGCGCATCACAATGGCTGAATTGGAGCACGGCTCAAAATATTCACGCAATTCGGGTTTATCGATTCCCTTCAAAAATGAACGAATTTCGTCTGCATCAAACATTCCGCCCTTTGAAAAGGCATTGATGTAGAACAAATTACCGTATTTGTTGGTTGGGTCTATGAACGAAATCATCTGATCCTCATCGAGATACGTTAAAATAAAATGATTTGGGAGATTCACACCATAAATTGGCATATCGAGCGATTGCGCAATAATGGAGTAGACCAAGCACAAACTCAATGGATTTCCTTTTTTCGTTTGAATAACGGTGTTCAAACACGAATTGAGCGGGGAGTGGTAGTCCTTCGAATTCCCACTAAAGCCATATTTCCCATAAAAGATCTTATTGAAAATACGCACTTTTTCGTAGGCAGTTTGATCATCACTAAGCTCCAACCAAATGTCTTTTCGAATCGCTTGGATTTTTTGGTGAATATCATCCTCAACCAAATTTGGGTATTGGTAACGCGAAATGATCATTGCGCCAGCCAGCAGATCCTTGGAAGGCGAAGCGATCCACTGCTCAAGGTCTTTTTTGATTTCTGAAAATTGAATTTCGTGGATCAACTGTTCAATCCGCGCCTGAAATACAAGCCCATAATCTTCTGTTTCCCATGAAGATTCCAAGATAGGAATAACGCTACTCCCACAATTCATCAATTCATCGCGCACGTGATCGTAGATTTTCTCATCTGGATCTTCAATTAGGCGAACCAACGCAACTATAGATTTGGAATCTCTCACATTTCAAAAGTACGGTGAATGTCAGAGTGTTTCGATATCTTGCAGAATACTTTTGAGTGCCACTTTGTTAATTTTGGAAACCGAATATCCGATTGCAGCTAATCCGATGATCTGCCGATCTGATTTCGTTCAAGGCGAGCGGTTTACTGCATCAAAAAAAATGCTCTCAACTATATCCAAGTTACGATCTGATAATGAGAAGGTTAAATTATTTAAGCGTACAATGAAGGCTAGTTTATAAACTGTCAATTGTTAATTTTTATCTGCACGCATAAAAATGTGAAACCTTTTGGCATGATTCTCGTTTAGCATAATACGGATCAATTATTAACACTTACAGGTTAAAACAGAGAGGTCTCGATTTCGGTCGAGACCTTTTTGGTTTCTGGAACGAACGACAATAATCCGATTAGCTGAGCGCAGTCGAAGGCAGCGCAGTCGAAGTTCCGAGTGCCGACGATCCAATAATCCAACGATCTCAAAATGGCACGGTATTCGTAATTAACCTGAGGAACAAAAAATACAATCAACCATGAAAAAATTAGTAGTAGGAATAATGATTTGCTCAGTTTCTGCATCGTTTGCACAAAGTGATGAACAAATTCGTGCGTCTAAAAGCAGTTGGCAAGTCCAATCGCGAGCTGCAATTGCTGTGGATCGGCCGGTAGTGGCTACATCGTCAAGAACAGCTACAAAATCAAGCGAGGTGACAGGAATTATTCACCTAAAAAATGGAACACCATACATAGACCTTTCGTCATCAACTGGAACGCGACGGATGTTCGCTGTAAATCTTCCAAAACGCGCTGCGGTAGAGGGGCAAACAATTCGTTTCATGTATACCTTAGACAATTCTGCAAAACCAGCAAATGTACAATGTGATCATGTGATCCGGATTTATAACGTTGCCACGGTGAAGAAGTAAGCACAGCTTTTAATCGAACTGATTTTTAGTGCAATAAGCGTTTCAACTGCTTGAATGATTTCTGATTCAAGCTACTTTGAAACGCTTTTTTTATTTTTTTCTTTTCATCTTTCGTCAAATGCCACGAAAGTGAAATGCGGTCTTCCTGTTTCTCTCGGAGGTTGAACGAAATTTGATCAACGGGAAAGTCAAAAGCTCCGATACTGATGCGCATTAATGCTTCTTGATCATAATCCTGCACACGCGGAAAATTTTTGTACATGTTTCCAAACGGCATGGTCAATTTATCCATGAAGGAAAAGCGCGTGTAGTTCGTGTTTTGGAGCAGTTTTTTTGTGTCTCGAATTTGAAGAATGATCACTCCAGAAGTATTTTCTTTGATCCATTCAGACATAACTTTTAAGAATTCCATGGTTGTTTTTCCACCATAATTGTCGCGGATTCCAGCATCCATCAGTTGAATTTGGGGCTCCGTTGGCAAGGTAACCATTGGCATGACGAAAGGAAATGTCGCGCTCGCACGGAGGACACTTGAGAAACGAATATCTTCGGCTCGTTGTTGATCAAAAAAGCTCAAGAAATCAATGTTTTCGTTTGAGCATTCAATGCTTTCTGATGCCTCATGATTGCCTGTTAAAAAATTGACAGGCTGAGATGAAATGTACAATCTCCGACCATCGTTGATAATCGTTGGAGAGAAAATCATGGTTGGGATAATTCCTTTTTGCTCAAATTCGCGGTAATACCCCAAGCTGTGATCCATAACGTGATCCGTGTTTTGATGTAATTGTGATTCAAAGGCAAATCCGCGATCTTTCGTGTATTCGTGTCCATTGTACGTGCACGTTTGGTAACGTAAAAAGATATCGTTTGTGGTTGCCATGAACGACAAGCGATTGAGCATGTCTTTACTAATGTTTCGCTGGTAGCGCATATCACCCACGAACTTAATTTCGCCTTGATGTTTACGTAGTAGTAGTTCACGGTAATAGGCGGCACCCACCATTCCTCCTGATGCACCAGTAATCAAATGAGTGTGCTTACTTAGATCTCCATTCAATTGAATGTCGCATTCGGCCAAGACAGTCATTGTCCACAATGCACTGCGAGAACCGCCTCCAGAAGAATTCACGATTACCAATTTTGGTTTTTCTTCGCCTGTCTGTTTTTTCCAATTTTCGAGCGTCTGAAGATAGCTTTTCATGGTCGCCTCATTGATCGAATCATTGTGGGACACTTCCGAGATATGTGCATCGGTATATGGCTCAGCAGTTCGGTCACTGTAATCCATCCCGTACGCATAATTTCGGTAGTTGAAAATTTCGGTGTGTTGGCTTAAAAAATCCATCGAGATGATGATCAAAAGAAGTACGGGAATTGCCCAATTGTTCAACCATGATTTGAGTGCACTATATAGCATGAGCGTAATTGTGATCAATAGAACAATGCTCATTCCAGCGGGAACTTCCATAAACTCGTGTCCATTCAAAAAACCGAGCAGGAAGAACGCGCAAATGGTGAGGATTTCAAATACCGATGCACTGATCCGATTTTTGGCGAAGGTGCGCTCAATCAATGCCCGATTGAAGTGCTTAACGCTTCGACTCCGGACAAATCGGAAACGCTTACCAATATAAATGTAAAAACGGTCGTTTTGTTGTGCGGATTGGTTGTACCACGATTCTTCCTTGTGCGTAATGGAAATCATCATTTCTTTCTCATTTTTACGCGATCGCTCTTGTCTTCGCGTCACGGGGAAAAAATAAAAGAAGGAGATTAAGAAAAAACAAAAGATGCCACCCAAACAAGCAAGACTATAAAACAGAATTTCCGACCAAGTTGCCAGTTCTTCCCCAATTTGAAATGCAGTCATCCTTAGGAGGTAGTACAGCATGAAGATCAGTGGGATCAGCGAGTTGTTGTAGCAAAACTTCAAAAACGGTTTCGACAAGGTCATTAGAAATGGAAAGCGTGGCCCCAATTTCATGTATGAATAGGTATTGAACGCCATAATGAATCCACCGAACGAGAAACCGAGAAAAAAGAAAGACATGGGCGAAACATTTCCGAGGTATTCTGGCGATAAAAAGAGATAAGGAACACCAAACGCACTGCCGATTCTATCACTAACGATTAAAAATAGAAACGTCCAGAAAAGCATGGAAAACATGTTGTGCTTGAGGTGCGCCACAACCAATCGGAACGGAAAGAAGTTGAGGAGAAACTCCTTCACTGTCCATTTTTGATCGTTGTTAGTCATCTGCATACATTATATATACGAAAGATAACCAAAAAGGTAAGTAATAGCTTCTAATCTATTAAGTTCTTGATAAAATCACTCACTAAATAGGCGAGCGCTTTGCCGACCATTGTTCTTTCCTTGTTCGAATAAGGCGCTGCCTCGGGAAGGTGGAAATAGGCCAAATCTTCATATTGGCTAGCAATTTGTCGAACCGCGGAACGAATTTCATTGAGTGTGAATCCGCTCGGAGTGCTGGCAGAGGATGGCATGTATTCGATGGAGTCCAAGTCAATTTCTAGTCCCTTGAAACCCTTTTTTTGGCTCAAAAAGTCTGAAATGTCCGTGGAAAGGGGACGACCATCGAGATAATCTTCCAAAAACGTGTACGTGCAGTTGTGATCGTCTAAAAATTGATACGTTGCTTTACTGTTGTATTGTTGGTGCAATCCCAGCACGGTGTAGCTCCCAATAAGCTTTTCGGTGATGGCTGTTGAAAATGGATTTCCGCTGTGTCTGCCCTCGAGGGGACGACAATCGGCATGTGGATCAATGTTTAAAATATGTAAATGCGGATGTTGGGCAAACAGTCCTTTGATGATCGGGTAAGCATTGTTATGTCCGCCACCAATTACGATTAGTCGTTTAGTGCTCCAATCAATCTCTGCAAGCGTTTGAATGACGTTTTGATCCAATTCAGCAACGTTTTTTCGGAGGGTTTGCACTTCGTTTGAGGCACATTCCATATGAAACGCACCGAGAATTGCGATGTTCTCTCCCGTCAAAAAATGATTGGATTGCATGTTCAAGAATTTTGAAAGAAACGCATCAAACGCATTCATTGCTCCGCCATTTCCACCATTTGCACGCGGTCCGATGTCCTCACATATTCCCAGCATCACGAAGCGCGTTGATTCGTCAATGTGTGTTTGTACCTTTTCTCCCAACTTTGTTTCTCCCGCCCGAACGCTCGTGTAGGAAGCTAGTTGGAGTGCGTCCATTGCACGAAATTCGACAGTAAATTGATTAGGATCGCTCATATGGCATCAGGATTTCAATAAATTCTGTAGGTGGCGCAATCGGTTTCATGTTTTCTTTTGCAACGAACACCAAGGTTGTTGTTGCGGTTGCCACGAGCCGATTTTGCTCATTTTGAATCGTGTAGTCGAACAGAATGCGAGCACCCGAAAGTTCAGTTATGTTGCATTCAATGGTTAACAGATCGTCGTATTTCGCTGGATACTTGTAACTGATGGAAAATTCGGAGACGGGGAGCATTACGCCTCGATCCTCCAATTCTTTGTAGCTCACCCCAAGTTCTCGAAGCGATTCCACCCGTGCGACTTCTAAATACTGCGCATAATTGCCATAATAACAGTAACCCATTTGATCCGTTTCGCCGTATCGAACCCGAATCTGTGTTTGATGCTTAAAGTTGATCTCCATTGTTCATAAGTGTGCGGATGGGAAAACATAAATTAATCGATCGAAAGTTACGCATAAATGTGTACTTTCACTGCATCTCTAAAAGTAGAAGCGCTATTTAAATAGATATAGCGTTGTTATAAAGTTCATTAGGTCACCACGCTTATTCACTAAGTTCAACCTGCACAATTTTGTTAAATTTTTTAGAAGTAAAACTTTTTTAAAAATCAACCCGTAACTGACTTTTTTTTTAACTTTTTTATGTAAATATTTGTCCTCGAAGAAAAATTACGACCAAACTGTTTACTGCAGTGTAGCTTTTTATCGACCTGTACAAAATACGAAATGAAATAATTTAACTATTACCATGAATAGAAATCACGAAAGTGTCTGGGGATTGTGTCTCAAAGTCATCAAGGATAATGTATCATTGCAAGCATACAAGACTTGGTTCGAGCCGATTGTTCCTGTGAAACTTGAAGATGATGTCTTGACTATTCAGGTTCCATCCCACTTTTTTTATGAGTGGTTGGAAGAAAACTACATCACTTTACTACGAAAAGTCATCAAGAAGGAGCTTGGTGCTGAAGGGCGTTTGGAATACAGTATCATCATGGAGAACAATCGAACAAATTCGACTCCATACACGGTGAAATTACCTGCCCTCAACCGAAAAGCATTGAAGAACGCTCCCGTTTCGATGCCGCTCAATATTAATGAGAATCAAATTCGTAATCCATTCATCATTCCTGGTCTCAAGAAAGTGAATGTCGATTCCAATTTGAATCCTTCTTATGCCTTCGATAATTTCGTAGAAGGAGATTGCAACCGCTTGGCTCGTGCTTCGGGTTATGCAGTTGCAAACAAACCGGGCGGAACTGCTTTCAACCCACTATTGATTTATGGTGGTGTTGGTCTTGGAAAAACTCACCTTGCACACGCGATTGGAATTTCCATTAAAAACCAGTTTCCAAACAAAACGGTTTTGTATGTAGGATCTGAAAAGTTTGCGCATCAGTTTATTGACGCCATTAAGAACCAAACAACAAACGACTTCATTCATTTCTATCAAATGATAGACGTGTTGATCATTGACGATGTCCAATTTTTCTCCGGAAAGGAAAAAACCCAAGATGTCTTCTTCCATATTTTCAATCATTTGCACCAAAATGGCAAACAGATCATTTTAACAAGTGATAAACCACCAGTGGAAATGCAAGGAATGGAGCAACGCCTGCTTTCTCGTTTCAAATGGGGATTGTCCGCAGATCTTGGTGCGCCGGATTTGGAAACACGTATGGCGATTCTCGAAAAGAAAATGTACGGAAACGGTATCGACCTTCCTAAAGATGTGGTGGAATACCTCGCATACTCGATCAATACAAATGTTCGCGAAATGGAAGGTGCGTTGAATACTTTGCTCGCACAAGCATCTTTGAACAAAAAGGCGATCACGCTCGAATTGGCGAAGCAAATGGT
>JBFYPU010000065.1:0-8215 GCA_041303175.1 Crocinitomicaceae bacterium
TCTTTATGCCATGCCCTATTTAGGTCCATTTTCTGACACTTTTGTCACTTGGAATCCAAGAACGCTGTCAATTCATGTCGGATTAACCGTCAAAATGTCAGCACAATGCTCCAACGAAAATAAAAGACACAAAAAAAGTCCTGACAATTAAGTCAGGACTTTCCACTCAAAAATTAAGTGCTAGTATATATTAAATTTCTTTGACATTTACTGCGTTTAATCCTTTTTTGCCATTTTCTAGGTCAAACTCAACATGTGATCCTTCACGAATTTCGTCGATACAACCTGAAATGTGTACAAAATGTTCTTGGTTTGAACCTTCTTCAATGATGAATCCAAATCCTTTTGCGTCATTGAAAAATTTTACTGTTCCTTTACTCATAATAATTTATTTAAGGTACAAAAATAATGGCATTTAGTATACGAAGCGAAAAAAATGTGATTTATTCCTGTTTTATTTTTGTTAATTCGTCACAATTCATGCTACACACTACTGTTTACTTGAATTTTCGATACAACAAAATCTGAATTAATCCAATGCTCTACTTGAATTTTCGCTTGCTTTAAGCAATTCTTCATACTGCGAAGGCGATAAATCGTTGTGATAATAGCCAATCGGGTTGACTTTTTCGCCGTTCACTTCCACTTCATAATGTAAGTGTGGCCCTGTTGACCGTCCCGTTGATCCAACCAATCCGATTAATTGACCCCGTTTCAACTTCTGTCCTACTTGCACTTTGAATGCGCTCAAGTGGGCATAACGCGTTTTGTAACCATAGCCGTGGTTCACTACAATACATTTTCCGTAGCCCCATGCATTGTTTTCAATGGCTTCAACCACACCATCGCCTGTCACGTAGATTTCCGTTCCTTGCTTTGCCGTGAAATCCATCCCCGTGTGCATGTGCTGCGTTTTGTAGATTGGGTCGATCCGCATGCCATACCCCGAAATGGCGCTTTTCAAGTCTGAATTGCGCACAGGTTGAATGGATGGAATACAGGTGATCATTTGCTCTTTATCCTTGACCAGTTTCAACAATTCACGAAAGGAGATACTTTGCGCGTTCAAGCGGCGCTCCAAGCGATCCATACTTTCCGATGTCGAAATAAGAAGACTGTCATTCGTTAATCCACGTAGGTAGGCATATTTATCACTCCCTCCTGCTCCCATTCTCCGCAATTCTTCGGGGAATTTTGGTGCGTACAACACATTTCGATACAGGTTTTCATCCCGCTCTTCGATAACATCTAAGACGTCGTTGCATAGCGCGATGCTCTTTTGAAGTCGCTCCAATTCGATGCGCTGTTGCTCCAACGCCATATTCAACTCCTGTTCCTTTGGAGAATCAATCCGTCGCGTGAAAATGAGTGCCAAGAGCAAGCCAAGAACAATGCTCGGAGCCATTACCAATAGGATGCGAAATATTCTCCGACCTAATGTCACGTTCACTTCGTCATACGAAAGTGTCTCTGGATTGTATTTGTATTGTTGCTTCACAGGCTGGCAAAAATACAAAAGAAATCGCGGTTAGCGCTGTTAAAAAAAGTCAACAAGCGCGCTCACTACCCAGATTCAGCGTGAAAAGTAATAGATTACTTATGCAATTTTCCATTACTTTTGAAGTGTGAAAAATGGTATACTCCTTCTGTTCGTGAACTTTTTGACCCTCGGGACTTTTGCTCAATTTGCGGGTCCAGCAGAAACTCCTGGAAGTACTGCCATGCACCAAGATAGCTCCGCTTTCGTAAATTGGGCCACTCAATGTCAGGTAAATTTGGGCTTGGTCGATATCGCCAATCCATTTAGTGGATTCGCAAACAGTGGTGACTATCTCTCACCTTTGGGATTTCCAGACGGGATGTGTGTGAGTTTGGGCGACAGCGGCGTTGCGACGTTGACCTTTACCCAAGCAATATCCAACGGACCTGGCCCCGATTTCGCGGTTTTCGAAAATGGATTCAGCGATCAATTTCTCGAACTGGGTTTCGTGGAAGTGAGCAGCGATGGGATGAATTTTACGCGTTTCCCTGCAACCTCAAATACACCCACCGATACACAAATCGGCCCCTTCACCGAGGTTGGTGATGCGACGCTCCTCCATAATTTGGCTGGGAAATACCGTGCGAATTTTGGAACACCTTTCGATCTGGAAGAATTGAGCGGAACACCAGGATTGGATCCTTCTGCCATTACACATGTCCGCATAGTCGATGTAGTGGGTAAAATTTCAGGGACACATGTCCAATATGATGCGAACCTCAACCCGATTAACGATCCTTATCCAACGGCATTTCCCTCTGGCGGTTTCGATCTGGATGCGATTGGCGTTATCCATCAACAACCCCTAGGCGTGAGCGAGAATTCTTCAAATGATGTTCTCGTTTTCCCGAATCCCGCGAATAGTGGTAAGCAAATTCACATCCTTTCCAAGCTTTCCATCACTCAACTGAGGCTTATCGCTCCAAACGGAAAACTACTTTTGATTAGCACAAATAATTTCTTGGATCTTGGGCAGACTCCGAGTGGAATGTACTTCCTCGAAATTCAAGCGGGTGAATCAATTAGCACGCAAAAAATCATTGTCGAATAGAAAATCGACACAATTTGCAGGAAGATTTTGCGGAAATTCGTGAATTGCTTAAATCAAAGCATACTCAACTCTACAAATCCACTAAATTTGCGTTCAATTAATTAGAAGAGATACATTCGATATGACACTTGCAGAAATTAGAAAGCAATTTTTCAACTATTTTGAATCAAAAGGACACGAAATCGTTCCGAGTGCGCCAATGGTTGTGAAAAACGACCCAACACTCATGTTTGTGAACGCTGGAATGAACCAGTTCAAGGATTATTTCTTAGGCAATGCCATTCCCAAAAATCCACGAATTGCAAATACGCAAAAATGCCTTCGCGTATCCGGAAAACACAATGATTTGGAAGAAGTGGGTGTCGATACATACCACCACACCATGTTCGAAATGCTCGGAAATTGGTCGTTCGGAGATTATTTCAAGGATGAAGCCATTGAATGGGCCTGGGAACTTTTGGTGGATGTCTATAAAATTCCAAAGGACCGTTTATATGTGACGGTTTTCGAAGGAGATGAAGCAGACGGCGTACCATTGGATGCCCAAAGCAGAGAAATTTGGAAAAAATTCATTGCAGAAGATCGAATCATTTTGGCCAACAAAAAAGATAACTTCTGGGAAATGGGTGATACAGGACCGTGTGGACCGTGCACCGAAATACATGTAGATCTCCGTTCTGATTCCGACCGCGCATTGGTTGATGGTAGAAGCCTCGTCAATGCCGACAATCCGCAAGTGGTGGAAATTTGGAACAATGTGTTCATGGAATTCAACCGTAAAGCAAATGGAACGCTTGAACCACTTCCTGCTCAGCACGTGGATACAGGAATGGGATTGGAGCGTCTAGCGATGGCACTTCAAGGTAAACAATCGAACTACGATACGGATCTTTTTCAATCCTTGATTCGTCACATGGAAACCGTTTCCGGTGTGAAGTATGGGGCCAGTGAATCAACTGATATTGCCTTGCGCGTAATCGCGGATCACATTCGTGCGATTTCCTTCTCGATTGCTGACGGTCAACTTCCATCCAACACAGGAGCAGGCTATGTGATTCGACGAATTTTGAGAAGAGCGGTGCGATACGGCTACCAAACATTGGGAATGAAAGAGCCGTTTATGGCTGGGCTTTCTGGAGCGCTGTGCGAAATCATGGGCGATCCGTTCATCGAACTAATTGCACAAAAAGAATTGGTGGAAAAGGTGATTCACGAAGAAGAAACCAGATTTTTCCGAACGCTTGAACAAGGCTTGAAACGATTGGATTTAGTTATCGCCAAAACCAAATCAAGCCAGCTATCCGAAATTGAAGGAGCCGTCGCATTCGAATTGTATGACACGTATGGATTTCCATTCGACCTTACGTCTTTGATTGCGCGCGAAAATGGCCTCTCGGTTGACGAACCAGGCTTCGAAGCGGAATTGAATTTGCAAAAAGAACGTTCGCGATCTGCTACAGCAATGGAAACCGATGATTGGATAATCATATTAGAGGACGAGATTGCTGAATTCGTTGGCTATGACTTACTTTCAACTTCGGTGAAGATTGTGAAGTACCGAAAGGTAATGCAAAAGCAAAAACACTTCTATCAAGTCGTGTTCAACCTCACACCATTTTATCCGGAAGGTGGAGGACAAGTTGGAGATACGGGGCACATCGAAATTAACGGAGAAAAAGCATTTGTTTTTGACACGAAAAAAGAAAACAACCTCATCATTCACTTGATGAACGAGTTGCCGACAAAGTTGGACGCTACATTTTTAGCGGTTGTCAATCCAAGCAAACGTGCGGCATCGGCGAACAATCACTCGGCTACGCACCTCCTCCACCATGCACTCAGAACGGTTTTGGGTACGCATGTTGAACAAAAAGGATCCTTGGTGAATGCAGACTACCTTCGTTTCGACTTCTCGCATTTCTCGAAAGTGACGGACGATGAACTGGCAAAGGTTCAAGAAATGGTCACTGCACAAATTCGTGCAAATTCTCTTCTCGAAGAAAAACGAAATACACCAATGTCTGTGGCTCAAGAAATGGGCGCAATGGCATTGTTTGGAGAAAAATACGGCGATACGGTTCGCGTGATCAAATTTGGCGATTCAGTGGAGTTGTGTGGCGGAACACATGTGAGTTCTACGGGTCAAATTGGCTTGTTCAAAATTACCTCGGAAGCGGCTGTAGCGGCAGGGGTTAGACGTATTGAAGCCATCACATCAGAGAAAGCGGAAGCCTTTTTTGAGCAAAAAGCAGCTACCTTGGATGAGATTGCATTTGCCTTGAAAAATCCAAAGGACATCGTGAAAGCTGTTACGGATCTTCAAACAAAGAACAGCGTACTGCAAAAAGAAATTGAACAGTACCGAAGAAATCACGCGCAGCTCATCAAAGCGGATTTGAAACAACGCATTCAGACCTCGAATGGTGTAAACTTTTTAGAAGCGATCGTAGAATTGGATGCTGCGTCCATTAAAGATATCTTGTTCAACCTCAAAGCAGAAGTCGAAAATTTTGTGGGTGTGATTGGAGGAAAGGACGACGGAAAATGCAGCTTGAGCATCATCGCGTCAGACGCCATTGTGGTAGAAAAGAACTTTAATGCAGGAACGCTCATTCGTGAGGTTTCAGCGCTTATTCAAGGTGGCGGAGGCGGACAAGCGAATTTTGCAACCGCGGGTGGAAAAAATGCAGGCGGACTTTCGGAAGCGCTGGGTAAAGTGAAATCGAAAATCTAGGATTTGAAGAACGAAAAGCACATTTTGCTGGTCACATATTACTGGCCACCGGCTGGTGGAGCTGGGGTACATCGTTGGCTGCGCTTTTCAAGATTTTTTAAACCAAATGGTTGCGAACTGACCGTATTTTGTCCTAAAAATGCCGCTTGGGTGGAAACAGATCAAGCACTCCTAAAAGATGTGCCTGAAGACATCAAACTTATTGAGCGGAACGTTTTTGAACCACACAAATATTTGGGAAGTACTGCAGGCACTGGATTCACTGAGAACAGTGAACCTTCGGTTTTCAAGCGATTTACGATTTGGGTTCGTGGTAACTTGTTTATTCCAGATTCACGCGTTTTTTGGATTCGACCTAGTGTGCGATTTCTAAAAAAATACCTCACCCAACATCCTGAAATAAAGACGATCATCACAACAGGCCCGCCACACAGTGCACATGTCATTGGACTTAAACTTAAGTCGAAATTCGGGGCTAAAATTCGCTGGGTAGCCGACTTTCGAGATCCTTGGACTCAAATTGATTTTTACCAAAATTTGAATATTGGAAGGCGTGCCGATGCGAAACAAAAGCGTCTCGAAAGGTTGTGTCTTACACGGGCAGATGAAGTGATCACGGTCAGCCCAAGTTGTGCGGAGGGATTAGAAGAATTATCCAATCGAAGCGTACATGTTGTTACCAATGGCTACATTTTTCCTGAATTTGATGAAAAATCGATTCAACTGGATGAAAAGTTTACGATCGCTCACTTTGGTACAATGCCATTTGCACGAAACCCTCTTGTACTTTGGCAGGCACTTCGCGCGATACTAGACGAAAATCCAGAATTCGGAGAGCATTTAAAGATAAATATCGTAGGTACAGTTGACTATAAAGTTGTGTCATCCTACGAATCATTCAATTTGGGTACACATGTCCAACTGACGCCCCTGTTGCCTCATGCGCAAAGTATTGACCTCCAACGTCGTTCTCAAGTACTGCTTCTCGTGGCAAATAACACTGGAAATGTAAAAGGCATTTTAACCGGGAAATTCTTTGAATACCTTGGAGCGCGTCGACCAATTCTCGCTATTGGTGGGCTAGATAGTGATTTATCAAAGGCTGTAGAACATACCGAATGTGGCCATTTTTCTGAATTCGAAGACGTTGAAGGGACGAAAGAATATGTGTTATCCTGTTACGCTAAATTTCGCGATGAACAGCTTTTCTCTCGACCAAAAAACACCGATATCTACAATTCCGAACACTTAGCGAAAAAGATGATCGAGTTCTTGTAGGTTGATTTTCTTTTCACGAATTAAACGTCTATATTGCTGTACAATTTTTATTTAATCTGTATACTTCATGAAATTATTCTTACTAATAACATGTACGGTCGTGTCAATTTTCACATTCGCACAAACAACACTAGTACTGCAACCAAATGCCATCGCTGGTAAGGACGCTCAAATTAATAGCTGTATTCCATGTGGATATTCTAACACAAATTATGGCAATTCCAACCGTTACTCATCCACAGCTTGGACAAATCAAGGTGCGAATTCTGACGGCAAGGGACTACTTCAATTTGATCTTTCATCAATTCCCCCCAATTCAGTCATAATCTCTGCTGAGTTATCTCTATTTTTTAACACAACCGATGGAGATGGGCAGCATTCAACTTTAACGAATTCAAATGCATCCTATCTCCAGAGAATTACGACTCCTTGGGATGAAATGACAGTGACTTGGATGAATCAACCCAGTATAACAACTACAAATCAAGTACTTCTAGCGGCAAGTACGAGTCCAACTCAAAATTATGAGAATACCATAGTAACGGCTTTGGTTCAGGATATGGTGGACAACCCATCAGGTAGTCACGGCTTCCTGTTGAGTGGAGTTTCGGATCAAGAATATTACCGATTAACCTTCGCCTCAAGTGATCACTTAAATCCTGCACTTCATCCAAAATTAGTTGTTGTCTATCAGATTACTGCAAGTGCAGAAGAGCATCAAATTACCACTTTTGAGATTTACCCGAATCCTGCATCTGAGAGTGTAACTATCGCATCTGAGAACAAAATTGAATCCATTGAGGTTTTGGATATGTCAGGACGAATTCTAAAAACTCAAACTGGGGAATCAAACATAATTGATGTCAACAACCTCAATTCAGGTACTTACGTAATTCGACTCACAACAGAAAATGGTAGTGGATCAGAAACGCTTGTGATTGATTAGCAAACTATGCGCAGTATTCAGATTGAATGACTGAAATCGCAAGAGGCTCAACAACTAGTTGGGCCTTTTTTTTTTGAACCTTTCACACCCTTAACTGTACAGCTCAAAAAACACGAATTTTAAGGTATGAAAAACGCACTTATTCTCCTCCTACTCTCACCCCAATTGCTACTTGCAAGTTGTCAAACCAACGAAAATTTACCACGTGTAAATCGTCAACTGGAAGAAAAAAGGATGGCTCAAATTTCGTTAGAAGCTTCGGAGTTGGATAAAACACTCACGGGCAACAAAGCGGTTTATGAGTTTTATTTTGAGACCTACAACCTCGAGGATCGAGCGCAGACAACCGTTTCGTATAGCATTGACGGTGAAAGTATAACGGGGACTTTGGAGAATAATTTACTGATTGTTCCATCAACAGCGGGAAAGCACATTTTTCAATTTTTCTATCACTCAACTTATTACGAAGTTTACTCCGATTCGTTAGAAATTAAGGCGAATCATCGCAATCGTTACCGGGTTTATTTGGAATCTGCGGATTATGAAATAATGACCGAAAAACCTGTCATCTACCTCTACCCAAAAACGCGTCTTGATGTGTCCGTGAAGATTGATATTCACGGTGAGAATATTTTCACTTATCCTGTGTATAACGATGGATGGAAT
>JBFYPU010000066.1:0-7803 GCA_041303175.1 Crocinitomicaceae bacterium
CCGTAGTGTGTATAGTGAACGTCACGTACCTCAAATCCAGCTCTTTCACGGGAAAGACCTCCAGGCCCGAGTGCAGACAAACGACGTTTGTGCGTTACTTCGGAGAGTGGATTGGTTTGATCCATGAACTGAGACAACTGATTCGTTCCAAAGAATGAGTTGATCACCGAAGAAAGTGTCTTCGCGTTGATCAAGTCAATTGGTGTGAAGACCTCATTATCACGCACATTCATGCGCTCACGGATTGTTCTAGCCATACGTGCCAAACCAACACCAAATTGAGAGTACAACTGTTCACCAACTGTTCTTACACGACGATTCGAAAGGTGATCGATATCATCGACATCTGCTTTCGAGTTAATCAATTCGATCAAATACTTGATGATCGAAATCATGTCTGTCTTCGTCAAAACACGTGACGTTTCGTCCATGTTGTCGCCCAATTTTTTATTCAATCGGAAACGACCCACTTCACCGAGGTCATAACGTGTATCAGAGAAGAATAATTTTTCAAAAACTCCTTTTGCCGTTTCGTAATCTGGCGGCTCTGCATTACGCAATTGGCGGTAGATATGTTCTACTGCTTCTTTTTCAGAGTTCGATGTATCTTTCTGAAGTGTATTATAGATAATTGTGAAGTCAGCACTGTTCACGTCTTCCTTATGTAGGATTACCGTTTTCGCACCTGAATCGACAATTAAATCAATGTGTTCTTCTTCGAGGACAGTCTCGCGATCGAGTAATACTTCATTACGTTCGATTGAAACCACCTCACCTGTATCTTCATCAACGAAATCCTCTACCCATGATTTCAATACTCTCGCAGCCAATTTACGGCCGAGTGCTTTTTTAATATTTGCTTTTGTGGCTTTCACCTCGTCAGCAAGATCAAAAATTTCGAGAATATCCTTATCACTTTCATAGCCGATTGCGCGGAACAAAGTTGTAACAGGCAATTTCTTTTTACGGTCGATATATGCATACATGACACTGTTAATGTCTGTTGCAAACTCGATCCAAGATCCTTTAAACGGGATCACACGCGCAGAGTACAATTTTGTACCATTGGCGTGACGACTTTGACCGAAGAATACACCAGGTGAACGGTGCAGCTGAGACACGATAACGCGTTCCGCACCATTTACCACAAACGATCCTTTTGGGGTCATGTATGGAATTGTACCTAAGTAAACATCCTGAACGATTGTTTCAAAATCTTCGTGTTCGGGATCAGTACAGTACAGTTTTAATTTCGCTTTCAATGGGACGCTGTACGTCAAACCACGATCGATGCACTCTTCGATTGTATAACGAGGAGGATCGATGAAGTAGTCAAGAAACTCCAAAACGAATTGGTTTCTTGTATCAGTAATTGGGAAGTTTTCAGCGAACACTTTAAAAAGTCCTTCACTATCCCGGTTTTCTGGAGTTGTCTCTAATTGAAAAAACTCCTTGAATGATTTAAGTTGAATATCCAAGAAATCTGGATATGCGAACTGATTTTTGCTTGAAGCAAAATTCACTCTTTTTGTTAATCTGTTTGCTGTTGCCAAGGTCAAACGTTTTTGGTGAAAATTAATAGCACAAAAGTACCCTTGCGAAAAAACAGGAATAGGCATCCGTCAAATGACGGACACCTTTCCTCAATAGTAAGTAACTAATTACTTAATTTCAACTTCAGCTCCTGCTTCTTCCAAAGCAGACTTAAGTCCTTCAGCTTCGTCTTTAGAGACTCCAGCTTTGATACTAGCTGGTGCAGCATCAACCAATTCTTTTGATTCTTTCAAACCATTGCCAGTCAATTCTTTCACCAATTTCACTACTGCAAGCTTAGAAGCTCCCGCCGATTTAAGAATTACTTCGAATTCAGTTTGCTCTTCAGCAGCTTCTCCGCCACCTCCAGCTCCTGGAGCAACCATCGCTACAGCTGCAGCTGCAGGCTCGATACCATACTCATCTTTAAGGATTGCTGCTAGCTCGTTAACGTCCTTAACTGTCAAGTTAACCAACGCTTCTGCCATTTCTTTCAAATTAGCCATTTTATTTTAATTTAAATAGTTCGTAAATAATAAAAAATTATGCTCTTTCTTCGAGCGTTTTAAGGATTCCAGCGATCTTTCCGCCAGCACCTTTAAGTCCAGATATAACGTTTTTAGCAGGACTTTGAAGCAATGCAATGATTTCTCCAACCATTTCCTCTTTGCTTTTGATATCAACTAGAGCTGTCAATTGGTCATCGCCAATGTACACACCTTCGTTGATCCAAGCACCTTTAAGGATTGGCTTATTTTGCTTCTTGCGAAGTTCTTGAATAAGCTTTGCTGGAGTATTTGCCACATCGCAGAACATGATCGAAGTCGCTCCTTTCAATGTACTTCTCAAGTCACCGAAATCTTTGTCTTCTACACGATCCATTGCTTTCGCCAACAAGGTGTTTTTAACGACACGCATGCTGATACTTGCTCCGAATGCTCTTCTACGCAAATTGTTTACTGCCTCTACTGTTAATTCCGCTGTATCCGTTAGGTAGATAATATTGTTGTTTGCTAAATCAGCAGCCAACTCTTCTACATACGTTGCTTTTTCTTGTTTTGTCATTTCAAATCGATTTAAGCAATTACAGACTTAGCGTCTATTTGAATACTTGGGCTCATGGTAGAACTGATGTAAACGCTTTTGATGTAAGTACCTTTCGCTGCAGATGGTTTCAATTTGATCAAGGTTTGAATTAACTCCACTGCGTTTTCACGAATTTTGTCACTATCAAAACTTGCTTTACCAACTGCTGAATGAATGATACCATACTTATCAACTTTAAAGTCGATTTTACCAGCTTTCACTTCAGTTACTGCCTTACCAACGTCCATTGTCACCGTGCCTGTTTTCGGATTTGGCATTAATCCTCTAGGTCCTAAAATTCGACCCAAAGCACCAACTTTCCCCATCACCGCGGGCATTGTAATAATAACGTCAATACCTGTCCAACCACCTTTGATTTTCTCGATGTATTCGTCTAAACCAACGAAATCGGCACCTGCTTCGATTGCTTCCTGCTCTTTATCAGGTGTACATAGTACAAGGACTTTCATATCCTTTCCTGTACCATGTGGCAATGCCACAGTTCCTCTTACCATTTGGTTTGCTTTACGCGGGTCTACACCCAAACGAACACAAATATCAACGGATGGGTCGAACTTTGTAGATGAAACTTCTTTTACTAAACCACATGCGTCTGCTAGGGTGTAAGCTTTCTCCGCGTCAATTTTCGCGAGGGCCACTTTTCTCTTTTTAGATACTCTTGCCATAACGTTACATTATTTAGTTGAAGGTGCTTCACCACCTTTTACAACAACTCCCATACTTCTTGCTGTTCCAGCAACCATGCGCATTGCAGAGTCCACTGTAAAGCAATTCATATCCTGCAATTTATCCTCAGCGATGAATCGAATTTTGTCCCAAGAAATTGTCCCTACTTTCGCACGGTTTGGTTCAGACGAACCTTTCTTAAGATTAATTTGTTCCATGATTTGGATAGCTGCTGGAGGTGTTTTGATTACGAAATCAAACGATTTATCACTGTAAACTGTGATAAGTGCTGGTAGAACTTTTCCAGGTTTGTCTTGCGTTCGCGCATTGAATTGCTTGCAAAACTCCATGATGTTGACCCCTTTCGAACCGAGAGCTGGACCAACAGGAGGACTTGGATTAGCTGCACCACCTTTGATCTGTAATTTGATCAAACCTGCTACTTCTTTAGCCATTTGTGTTGAATTATGTAGTCAAACATGATTACTTGCAGGAAGCTTTAATTGCTTTCATCACTTCTACGGGTTAATATACTCTTTAAATTTCCTTTTCTACTTGCATGTAGCTTAACTCAAGAAGGTTCTTTCTACCAAAGATTTTCACCATCACTTTAAGTTTCTTCTTGTCTTCGTTAATCTCATCAATCACACCACTGAAGTTGTTGAACGGCCCGTCGATTACTTTGACAGATTCCCCAACCACGAATGGGATTTTCATTTCTTCTTCGCTTTCAGAGAGTTCATCTACTTTACCGAGAATTCGGTTCACCTCTGACAAGCGCATGGCTACAGGATCTCCACCTTTTTCAGTCCCTAGGAAACCGATTACATTTGGAATACCTTTAATTACGTGAGGTACTTCGCCAACGAGCGATGCTTCGACTAGAACATATCCAGGCAAATAAGCTTTTTCTTTGCTCACTTTCTTCCCGTTTCTAATCTGGAATACTTTTTCAGTAGGGATAAGTACTTGCGCGACAAAGTCATTCAACTTCAGTCGAGAAATTTCCATATCCAAGTATTCCTTTACCTTCTTTTCTTTACCGCTAATGGCACGAACTACGTACCACCGTTTTTTAATCTCTCCCATCGGGTATGACTATTTAAAAATTTGGTAAATAAATCCGAGTGCACCTTGCCAAGAGGCATTCTTATCACCTGCAATTCCGAAGCCGAAGTCCATCACAAAAATGATCAAGGCAATCAATACGGAAGCGACAACGACAATTATCGTGTTGCTTTGGAGTTCTTTCCAAGTCGGCCAAGTAACTCTGTGTACCAATTCGGTTACAGTTTCACTGAAATATTCTTTCACTTTTGACATCTCATCTATTTTGCACGGGCGGTAGGGATCGAACCCACGACCAATGGATTTGGAATCCACTACTCTACCAGCTGAGCTACACCCGTATAAAAAGGGGAGCAGAACTCCCCTTTTCCATTTATTTTTCTATTGATTACTCAATAATCTCAGTCACCTGACCAGCACCTACAGTTCTACCACCCTCACGGATTGCAAAACGAAGTCCTTTGTCCATTGCGATAGGAACGATCAACTTAACAGTGATTGTAACGTTATCGCCAGGCATAACCATCTCACGTCCATCAGACAAGAAGATTTCCCCTGTTACGTCAGTTGTTCTGAAATAGAACTGAGGACGGTATTTGTTATGGAAAGGTGTGTGACGACCTCCTTCTTCTTTTTTCAATACGTAGATTTCAGCTTTGAAATCAGCGTGTGGTTTAGTTGAACCTGGTTTACAGATAACCATTCCACGTTTGATTTGAGATTTCTCAATACCACGTAGTAAAAGACCAACGTTGTCACCAGCTTCTCCGCGATCAAGGATCTTACGGAACATCTCAACTCCAGTACAAGTAGAAGACAATTTCAAGTCACCCATACCAAGGATATCAACAGGATCTCCTGTGTTTACAACACCTGTTTCGATACGACCTGTAGCAACAGTTCCACGACCAGTGATTGTAAATACGTCCTCAACAGGCATCAAGAAAGGCTTGTCAATATCACGTGGAGGCAATTCGATGTATGTATCAACTGCTTCCATCAATTCATTTACTTTCTCAACCCAAGCATCTTCACCATTCAATGCACCAAGTGCTGAACCTTGAATTACTGGAACGTTGTCACCATCGTAATTGTAGAAAGAAAGCAATTCTCTGATTTCCATTTCTACCAATTCCAAAAGCTCTTCATCGTCAACCATGTCCACTTTGTTCATGAAAACAACCATACGTGGAACACCAACTTGGCGACCCAATAGGATGTGCTCACGTGTTTGTGGCATCGGTCCATCAGTAGCCGCAACTACTAAGATTGCACCGTCCATTTGAGCAGCACCTGTAACCATGTTCTTTACGTAATCCGCGTGACCTGGACAGTCAACGTGTGCGTAGTGACGGTTTTTAGTTGAATACTCAATGTGAGAAGTGTTAATTGTGATACCACGTTCTTTTTCTTCCGGCGCATTGTCGATAGAAGAGAAGTCACGAGTTACAGCGAGACCTTGTGCTGCCAATACGCTTGAGATAGCGGCAGTCAACGTTGTTTTTCCATGATCGACGTGACCAATTGTTCCAATATTCACGTGTGGTTTGGAACGATCGAAATTTTCCTTAGCCATTTTTGTTATTTGTTACTTAGTTATTAATAAAACTCTTATATATGCAAAAATCACCCGCCTTTGGGTGAACCATTTTACTCACTCTCCTGAGCCAATGACGAGAATTGAACTCGTGACCTCTTCCTTACCAAGAAAGCGCTCTACCACTGAGCTACACCGGCAAATAAAGTAATTTCAATTGTCTTCAAAAACAACGTGTTTTCAAAAACGATGAGCGGGAGACGAGATTCGAACTCGCGACCCTCAGCTTGGAAGGCTGACGCTCTACCAACTGAGCTACTCCCGCTTATAATTTTATCTTAGAAAAACACAACAGTGGGGAGAGCAGGATTCGAACCTGCGAAGACGTAGTCAGCAGATTTAAAGTCTGCCCTCGTTGGCCGCTTGAGTATCTCCCCAACACTTAGAGCCGATGGAGGGACTCGAACCCCCGACCTGCTGATTACAAATCAGCTGCTCTAGCCAGCTGAGCTACATCGGCATCTGTGTGAATTTCTTCAATATATGAAAGAACTTTAAAAGTGTTTCCCCCGTTTGGGGAGTGCAAATGTAGGAAACAATTTCTTTTACACAATGCTTTTTTCAAAAAAAAATCAAAAAAAATGAGGGCAATTTAAAATCGTCCTCATTTTCAATAAATTAGTATTTCTAAGCTACTTTAGCTTTGTATTTTTCCAATTGTTTTTTGAGAGCATCCACCGCGGCATCAGCGGCTTCTTCAAAGCTTTTGCATTGTTTTTTGGCGAAGAGTTCGCTACCAGGCATCAAGAGTTTTACTTCGGCAATTTTATTTTCACCCTCGTCATTTTTATCAATTCGGAGATACACTTCGCTGGTTATAATTTGATCGGACATCAATCCTAGTTTTTTCACTTTATCGTGAATAAAATCAATCAGTTTCTTGTCTGCTGTGAAATGTACAGTGTTTACTTTGAATTCCATCTTGCTTTATTTTTGTTGTCCCCTCGGGTGAGACTGTGAGTATATTGCTGTCAGCTCGGCGAAGGAGTTGTGTGTATACACTTGAGTTGCTGACAAGTTCGCATGCCCAAGTAGCTCTTTCAATACTTCCAGCCCAGCTCCATTGTTTAGCATATGGGTTGCAAAGGTATGTCTAAGCACATGCGGACTTCTTTTCTTTATGTCCGTCGCCAGAGAAAGGTAATTATTAATTCTCCGATAAACAAGCTTAGGGTAGAGTTTTTTACCAGTTTTTAACACGAGTAGGAATTCATCGGAATGCGCTATTTCGTTTCGTGCGATTTGATAGTCAACAATTAAATTCGCTAAGTCTTTGGAAATAGGAATGATTCGTTCTTTGTTGCGTTTACCAAGCACTTTTATTTGAGATGAATTTACATCTTTCTGTTTGAGATGTATGAGTTCATTCAAACGAATTCCTGTTTGATAAAACAGTTCAAACATCAAACGATCGCGTTTGCCTTCAAAATCCTGTTCGAAGTGCTGGTCCAATTTACCTGCCGTGAGTTCTTTCTTCTGAACGAAGCTTGGAAGTCGTTTGGCATTTTTGGGTCCTCGAATAAGTTTCATCGGGTTGTCGACAATGACTTCTTCTTTTTTCAACCATTTAAAGTACGTGCGAAGGGTAGACAATTTACGATTAACCGATTGAGGTACGTAGTCATTTTCCATCAGCTCAACCATCCACCCGCGGATCAGTCGTCCATTTACTTCTTTGAGATCCGAATGATTGGAAATAGCTGCGAATTCGAGGAATTGCTCCAAATCCTTTCGGTATGCGATTGCCGTATGTTCCGAAAAACGCTATTGGGCGGAAAGAAAGTCTATGAAATTATCGAGCATAAAAAAAGGAGCCTATAGCTCCTTTAACG
>JBFYPU010000067.1:0-10196 GCA_041303175.1 Crocinitomicaceae bacterium
GTTTGAGGTGATATTTCGTTTCTTTCAACGATTTTTCAGCAATTGCGGCCAACTGCGTGTCACTCGATTTTGTTAACTGTTCAAACAAAGGCTTTCGGAAAGCATCAAAGAGAAATTGGCGCATCATGGTCACCCCAAAATCTTCATTGGGTTGTTCCACGAGCAACACATTTTTATACTCCCGTTCAAACCGAAGAAAAGCAATATCGTCTTCCGTTCGACCTAGGCCTTCCACTTCGCCAGCATAAGCAAAAATCGATGTAGTTTGTCCCACCAAATCCAACGCGATGTTAGTCATCGCAATATCCTCTTCGAGAATCGGTCCATGTCCACACCACTCCGAAAGTCGGTGTCCTAAAATCAGGCTATCGTCGCCAAGGCGAACTAAATACTCAAACAATGCACTCATTTTCAAGGATATTACATGTGTTCAATTCCATCAGGAACTTCATAAAACGTTGGGTGTCGATACACTTTCGTGTGCGCGGGTTCGAACAATGCATCCGCATCACTTGGATGCGACGCATGAATTAAATTGGATTCCACCACCCAAATACTGATTCCTTCGGAACGTCGGGTATAGACATCGCGTGCATTTTCCACCGCGAGTTCAGCGTCTGGCGCACGAAGACTTCCCACATGTTTGTGGCTCAACCCTTGTTTACTTCTGATAAATACCTCCCAGAGAGGCCATTCGTTTTTTGACATGATCTATTTCTTAAATTGTCTTTACGACGCTTTTTTCATTTTTTGTTTCTCGGCATACGCATTTGCTGCTGCTCTCACCCATTCACCATTTTCCTTGGCTTTTCGGCGAGCATTCACACGCTCTTTGTTGCACGGTCCATTTCCTTTCACCACACTCCAAAACTCATCCCAATTGATTTCTCCAAATTCGTAATGTTGAGTCTCCTCGTTCCATTTCAAGTCAGGATCGGGCACCGTCAAACCAATCAACTCCGCCTGTGGAACAGTAACATCCACCATTTGTTGGCGCAATTCATCGTTGGTCATACGTTTGATTTTCCAAGCCATCGACTGTGCGGTATGACTCGATTCAGCGTCATTTGGTCCAAACATCATCAACGCTGGCCACCAAAAACGGTTCAATGCATCTTGTGCCATTGCTTTTTGTTCGGGCGTGCCCATCGCCAATTGTGTCATGATCTCATAACCCTGACGTTGGTGGAATGATTCCTCCTTGCACACACGCACCATTGCACGGGCATACGGACCGTACGAACATCTGCACAAGGGAACTTGATTCATGATCGCAGCGCCATCTACCAACCAGCCGATAGCTCCCATGTCTGCCCACGAAAGCGTTGGATAATTAAAAATGGAAGAATATTTCGCTTTTCCAGTATGTAAATCGTCAATGGTTTCTTCACGATCTGCACCCAAGGTTTCTGCCGCACTGTACAAATACAATCCGTGACCAGCTTCATCTTGCACTTTCGCAAGAAGCACTGCTTTTCGGCGTAAGTTGGGCGCACGTGTGATCCAGTTTCCTTCAGGAAGCATCCCGACAATTTCCGAATGCGCATGCTGTGATATTTGACGGATCAACGTTTGACGGTAATTCTCCGGCATCCAATCGTTTGACTCTATCTTTATATCGTTGTCGATTTTCTCTTGAAAGCGACGTTCAAGTTCATGTATATTCAGTTCTGCCATATACTCAATTGTTACCTTACAAAAATAACAATTTTCAGACACATAGAATATGATTAAAGTCAACTTCTATCTGTGGGAAATTCCTTAAATTTGGCGCAAATCAATTTCCGATATGACACCAAAATTTCATTCGTTAGTAGTTAAAGAAGTCCGAGAAGAAACGGACGATTGTGTTTCCATTGCATTCGAAGTACCCACTGATTTGATGGATGCTTACCAATTTGACTCTGGACAGTACTTAACATTGAGAACGGACATTGACGGTGAAGATATTCGACGATCGTATTCGCTTTGCTCGTCTCCACACGAAAATGAATGGCGAGTAGCCGTGAAACAGGTGGAGAATGGAAAATTTTCAACCTTCGCAAATCAGAAGCTTCGTGCCGGAGACAAGATGGATGTGATGACCCCTACGGGAAATTTCACCTTCGTGCCGGATGCTACAAAACAGCGATCGGTTGCACTTTTTGCCGCTGGATCTGGAATCACGCCAATCATATCAATTGCGAAAACGATTCTCACCCAAGAGCCAAAATCGAATGTCACCCTTTTCTATGGCAATAAAACCATTCTTTCCATTGTCTTTCGCGAAGAGGTTGAAGGATTGAAAAACGAATACATGGACCGCTTGCGATTGGTGCATGTGCTTTCGCGTGAGAATTTAGGCACTCCGATCTTGAAAGGACGGATCAATCTCGAAAAAACGAACCAACTTTTCACCACTTTCTTGGCCGCAGATCTTCCCGATGCCGTGTACATTTGTGGCCCTGAAGACATGATCATGGACGTGAAAGAAAGCCTCGCTCAAAATGGGGTTGACCCAAAAACGGTTCATTTTGAATTGTTTACCACTCCAGATTCCGTTAAACAAACTGCGGTACCATACGCTGGTCCACACATTGAATCGAATGTTTCTGTGATTTTGGATGGCGACCGTTTTGATCTATTTCTGGAATCCGACGGCGAAAATTTATTGGATGCTGCACAAAAAGCAGGAGCGGATTTACCGTTTGCTTGTAAAGGTGGTGTTTGTTGTACATGCAAAGCGCGCATTATTGAAGGCGAAGCAAGAATGGATGTAAATTATGGGTTGGAGCCAGACGAAGTGGCTGCCGGCTATATATTAACCTGTCAGGCACACCCAATGAGCGATAAACTCGTGGTGTCGTTTGATGAATAACATGAACGATTTTGTTTAAAAAATTATTTGGAAAAGGAGCAAAAACCAAAGCTCCAAAGGGATTTTACGAGCTATCAATCTCTGCAATTCGTAGGTTGACAGACGACACCGTGGAAGTATCATTTGAGATTCCGAAAGACGAACAGTCGTATTTCGCCTTCACACCCGGTCAATATGTGAACGTGGCAATTGATTTGAATGATTCTCAAGAACGTCGATCTTACTCCATTTGTTCAGGTCCCAACTCACCACTTTCTGTGGCAGTAAAAAAAGTGGCCAATGGCAAGGTGTCGAAGTGGTTCAATGAAACAGCGGAAGTGGGAATGCCCATTTTCGTCTCTCCACCCGAAGGAAATTTTGTGCGACCCAAAGAGGCGAAAAACATTGTGGCCATTGCCGTTGGATCGGGTATCACACCCATAATGTCCATGGCTAAAGCTGCAGAAGGATCAGAAGTAAAGCTAAAACTGTTCTATGGTTCGCGCACGCTAGATCAAGTGATTTTCAAGGATGAATTATCGAAATTGAGTCAAACCACAACGGCGCATTATTTCAGTGGTGAAACCGTAGATGGTTGCGTTGCAGGAAGAATTGACAAAAATTCGTTTACCTCAGCAATTAAGAACAACCTAGAACTCCTGAAATCGGATGGGTTTTTCATCTGTGGACCCGAAGCAATGATTGTCGATGTTGTTGAGGTCTTGAAAAACTTTGGAGTCAGTGAAGACAAAGTCTATTATGAATTGTTTACCACACCTACCCTGCTTGCTTCAAAATCAACGGCAGATTCGGGAAGTTCATTTTCGGGAATGAGTAAAGTCACCGTGATTTTAGATGACGATTCGATCACCTTTGATTTAGCCTCTGATGGCTCAACGATTTTGGATCGTGTGAACAAAGAAGGAATGGACGCACCGTATTCGTGCAAAGGAGGAGTTTGCAGTACGTGTAAAGCAAAAATTCTTGAAGGAAATGCGACCATGGCGGTGAATTATTCGTTGACGGATCGCGACGTGGAAGAAGGATATATTTTGACCTGTCAATCACATCCAGCGAGTGAAACGCTAAAAATCACTTACGATGTCTAAAACGATCGTGGTGGTGGGCGCAAGCCGAGGAATCGGAAAGTCAATTGTCGAACTGCTTGCCCATAACCCCAATCATCGGATTCTTGCCTTGGGTAGAAATGTTGATCGGATGAATGAACATTTTTCAGGCAATTCAAATGTTGAATGTCACTCCCTCGATTTGCAAACCGACTCCGTTCGATCTCGGTGCATCGAAATTTTCAGCGGTCTTGAGCACATTGATGTGTTGATCAACAACGCTGGATTGCTTGTCAACAGGACGTTTGGTGAGCTAACTCATGAGGATTTAACGGCGAGCTATCAAGTGAATACGATTGGGGTAATGGAAACAGTTCAGGCAGCTATACCAAAAATGAAAAGCGCACACATCGTTAACATTAGTTCAATGGGTGGATTTCAAGGAACCATGAAATTTTCTGGTTTGGCGGCCTATTCCACCTCAAAAGCGGCTTTGTGTAGCTTCACAGAATTGTTCGCGGAAGAATTCAAAGATTCTCAAATCAAGATGAATTGTTTGTGTTTAGGGGCAGCCCAAACCGAAATGTTGGAAACCGCATTTCCGGGATATGTGGCGCCTATGAGTGCGGAAAAAATGGCGGAATACATTGCACATTTCGCCCTCACAGCGCACGAATGGATGAATGGAAAAATTATTCCAGTTTCGTTGAGTACACCGTGATGTTACTTTATCCAAAATTGACATTACACCGCAAACGAAAACTTCTTTGAGCAGAAAAGAACATAGCAAACAACTGAGTGAATCTGAAATCATCGCGTTGGCGAAGACGGATCAGAAATACTTTGGTTCCTTGTATGATCACTATTTCGATCCCATTTTTCGATTCGTTTTCAAGCGATTGGGGGGTGATGAAGAAACAGCGGGCGATTTGACACAGCAGACATTTATGAAAGCGATGGCGAATATGTCCAAGTACGAAGACCGTGGTTTTCCGTTTAGCAGCTGGTTGTACCGCATTGCTCAAAACGAGGTGTCCATGTTTTTCAGACAGCAATCAAAGGTGTATTCTGTTGCTATTGATGAAAGTCGGATTCAAGAATTTGCCCAAGAAGCCGATATTTTTTCTTCGCACATGTCGATGGAAGATCAAGACAAACTGGTTGAAATGTTGAATGGACTGAACGAATCGGAATTGGAGTTAATCGAACTTCGCTTTTTCCAGGAAATGAGTTTCAAGGAAATTGCGGAAATTTATTCTGTGAGTGAAGCGACTGCAAAAATGAGAACTTATCGTATTTTAGAACGTATTAATAAACAGTGGAAAAACGAGGAATGAGAAAGTTCACCGTAAATAGAGAGCAGAAAAATTTGAATCCTACGGACGCACAAGTCAAGCGTCACAAGGACTTTTCGCGTCTTCACCACGACTACGAGAAATTGACCAAGCGCGGCAAAAAACCCTTGTATCGCGACCCTAAAATGTTCATGTTTTTGCTGGTCATCGCAATTATACTTCTCCTGTTGTTTTTGGGTGAATTGAACTAAAATCACAGAGTTTTCACTACTTTCACAGCATGAAAAATTGGCTTTCCTTTTGTGTCTTTCTGAGTGTTTCACTCATATTTTCTGGTTGTTCAACTCAGCAATATTTCACGCTTGCAAATGCAACAGATGAAACGATTTCCATCTATTATACACTTGAAAACACACCCGATGAGAAGAGTATTTTTACGGTGCCGAGTGAAATTTTTCAAGCAGATGAAACCTATCAACCCGATTCAAATCATCCCTTGCCGTACACTGATTTGAACATCGCTGACAACTATGTGCACCTAAAGCTCCCACCAAAAAGCGTGTTGGTGTTTGGGCGCGTTTTCAATGATACGTATAACGCTTCAACTCAAACGACCGCTCAAGGAAAAGTGTTCAATTTGCAAGAACTCCAATTCAGTTATGGCGGGACGGATTTCATCATCAGCAAAGAGAATTTCCACGACTTTTTCATTGACCAAAAAGGAACCTTTCGCTATATTGTGCAATGATTTATATAGACAGTACAGAACGCCTGCTTCTTCGCGAGCTGATTGAAGACGATTACAAAGATTTGTTTGCGTTGAACAACGATCCTGAGGTGCTTCAATATACCGGAGACGAACCGTTTTCCACACTTCAAGACGCTCAAAAATTTCTTGCCAATTATCCAGATTACGATGATCATGGATTTGGTCGCTGGGCGGTAATTCGGAAGGAGGACCAAGCTTTTCTCGGTTGGTGCGGACTGAAGTACAACGAAGAAAATCAAGTTGATCTCGGATTTCGCTTCTTCAAAAAACATTGGGGCAATGGCTATGCCACCGAAGCGGCAAAATGTGCATTGGAATTAGGTTTTGAGGTCCACAATCTGACAGAGATTATTGGTCGATCCGCGAAGGAAAATGCGGCTTCTATTCGGGTTTTGGAGAAAATTGGGATGACATTTGAGCGCTCGGGCACATGTGATGGAATAGAGGATGCCATTTATTATGTCGCTCGGACATCTCACGAACCGGAGAATTAACAAACTAAGTTGATAAGAATCAGTTGCAAAATTTATTTTTTCGTAACTTGAACCTATAAATACGAACCTTTGAACCGGTCAACGACACTTTTTTTCATGCTTTTCTTGGCTTCCAGTACGATGGTGCTCGGTCAGGACGTTCATTGGTCGCAGTTCAATGACAATCCGATTTATCAAAATCCAGGAAATACAGGTCAATTCCTTGGCGATTTGCGCTTTGTTGGAAATTATCGTGATCAATGGCGTAGTGTGACCGTTCCTTTTAATACAATTTCTGCTTCGGCGGACGCCAATATGCGTTTCAATCGGAACCTTGGAATTGGCGGAATGGTATTTCACGATGTGGTGGGAGACGGACAATTTAGAACGATCGAATTACAAGCAAATGCTTCCTATTTATTAAAATTAACGAGTGATTCAACGCATACCATCCGACCGGGATTCAATGTGGGGATGAACCACAGACAGCTCAATTCAGATCAATTTTATTTTGATAGCCAATTCAATGGCATTCAGTTCGACCCAGGCTTACCTACGAACGAAGTATTTTTCACCGATAGCAAGACCAATTTTTCGGTTGGACTTGGTTCCATATATCAGTATTTTCAAAACGAGCGATTCAACATCACCGCAGGATTTGCCCTGTTCAACATCAACCGCCCCGACCAAGGATTTTTCAACACAAAAATACAACGCGACCGTCGATTGAACCTGTTTGCCAAGGGAATTTACAAACTCAATTACGATTGGGACATTCTACCAAGTATGCAATTTTCGGTGCAAGGCGTTTACCGCGAATTCCTGATCGGTGCCAGCGCAAAATACACCCTTGTGAACCGTTTGGGAGAATACCGCGCTTTGTATGGCGGACTTTTTTACCGAAATAAGGATGCCGCCTATTTGAGCGTTGGAATGGATTACCAGAATTGGTTTGTTGGGATGAGCTATGACATCAATTTTTCCTCCCTTGTGCCTGCAAGTCGACTCCGTGGGGGATTTGAACTTTCCGTGCGCTACATTCTGACACGTTTTAAACCTGCTAAGATCGTCCATAGAATATGTCCAGATTATATTTAATCGCACTACTGCTCGGAAGTTTTTCCGTTTTTGGACAAAATAATTTGCCCAAGTACCTCGAGTTTGCCAAAACGCAATACGAAAAGGGTGATTATTTCTACGCGCTGATGTACTACGAAAAAGCCATGGAAATTGATTCCAACACAGTGGATATTTTATGGAATTATGCCGAAACCCTTCGCGCATATAAGGACTATCGCAACGCGGAATTCTATTATCAAAAAGTCTACGAAAAAGAAGAAACGGCGCTCTACCCAGCAAGTTTATTGAATTGGGGATTGATGCAAAAACAAAATGGCAAGTATGCTGAAGCGATAGAAACCTTCAAAAAAGCGAAGAAAAAATACGTAAAGGACAAAAAAAGCTATCTCTATCTGAAGGCGAAACGTGAAATGGAAAGCACGCTTTGGGCAACGTCTGCTCAAATAGATTCAGCGGAAGGTGATTTTGATCGACTTCCAGAAACTGTCAATACGGTCAACTCCGAATTTGGACATGGAATTTTCAACAATTCGCTCATTTTTTCCAGCTTGCGGGCTGACTCCATCAATTCCATGGAAGAAGTATACAGCCCAGAATACCGGACTTCTCTGTATCTAAGCCGCAAAAACGAGGTTAGCTTCGAAAGTTCCGATCAAATCAAGTCCCTCTTTATCGAAAAATTGAGCACAGGAAATGGCACGTTTTCGTTGGACGGATCGCGCTATTACTTCAGTCTTTGCACCGACGAAAATTTTCAATACACCTGTAAAATCATGGTGGCGCAATATCGAAATGGCGATTGGTTCGCATTGGATTCTCTTGGATCGGTGATCAATGAACCTGGATCCAACACAACCATGCCGTGCATTGCCAAGTTAGCCGGACAAGAAACCTTGATTTTTGCTTCCAACCGGGCAGAATCCGATGGAGGACTGGATTTGTTTTTCAGTACTATCACAAATGGAAATCAATACAAAAACGCGAAAGCGCTGAAATCCGCGAATAGCTTGGACAATGAGGTAACGCCTTGGTGGGACGATAAACAGCAACGCTTGTATTTTTCTTCCTCGTGGCACGACGGTTTTGGTGGCTATGATATCTTCTATTTGGAATACGACGGTGCACGATTTGGTCAACCTGTGAATGCTGGTCAACCCTTCAACAGTCCCGCAAATGATCTCTATTATTTTCGCGATGCGGATACGAGCTACATTTCTTCGAATCGTTTGGGTGTGATGTTCAGTAAAAATCCAACCTGCTGCAGCGACATTTTCAGCTTTAAGCCGCCCAAGGTGATTGTTCCTCCAAGTTCTGAGGAAACGCTTGCCGATTTGAACAAACGTTTGCCGGTGACGCTTTATTTCCACAACGATGTTCCGAATCCACGCAGTGTGGCAACGACCACAAAGGTCAATTACATCGATTCTTACACAGATTACACCGCGATGATTGAGACCTATAAAAAAGAATATTCCAAAGGACTCAACGCGACGAAATCAACCGAGGCAGAGGAAGATATAGAAGACTTTTTCATTCAGTACGTCGACAAAGGGGTGAGTGATTTGGAGCTTTTCCGCAACTTATTATTAAAAGAACTAGAGGGCGGTGCAAAGATCAATATCACCGTAAAAGGCTTTGCAAGTCCTTTGGCAAAAACGGACTACAATGTTAATTTGACCAAACGTAGAATCGCTTCTCTCGTGAATTACATGTCAGAATACGACAACGGGATTTTCTTGCCATACATCAATGGAACGGCTGCAAATGGAGGGAAAGTTGTCTTTTCTGAAGTGCCTTTTGGAGAATATACAGCCAATCAGCTCACGAGTGACAATCCGAATGACGTTCAAAACTCTGTTTATTCCAGAGCTGCTGCGATTGAGCGAAAAATCGAAATTCAGAGTGTGAGTTATTTGGAGGACGCTGCAAAATTTGCGATCACAACGAAGCAACCCGTTGTGGATGCCGGCACAGTGAAACATGGAACGACTGTGAACGGTAAATTCGAGATTACGAATGATTCAGACAAAGCCATAACGTTCAAACCGATTCGGAATACATGTGACTGTATCACGTCATCATTGCCAAAACAAACCTTGGCTCCCGGAGAAAAAATGACGGTTGACATGAACATCAACACGGACAATTTGATGGATTTTTTCGTGAAATCAATTTACCTTGGAATTGAAGGTTCGGATGAGGAATTGAGGTTGTATATCTCGGGGACGATTCAACCAAAAACGACCGTCAATTAAGTGAGCAGAAAAGCGTAAATTTGCGTTCGAATTAATTGAGAGATATTGAAAGATCTGTTATTGGATAGTGTTCCGCAAAAAGCCGTTGAAGCCAAACCCCGTTTGAAGTTTATTGACATGGCGCGATCTATCGCCATCTTGATGATGCTCGAAGGACATTTCACGGGTGCGGCGTTGAGCGATGCTTACCGAAATTCAGACTATTTTCTATACACGGTTTGGCACGTCATTCATGGATTAACCTCGCCCCTCTTTTTCACCGTTACTGGATTGATTTTTGTGTATTTACTCATTGGTGGAAAAAGTGATATTCGCTTTTGGGACAACATCCGCGTGCGAAAAGGCGGTCGGCGTGTGCTTCAATTGTTGTTTTGGGGCTACTTCATTCAACTCAACTTATGGGTAATTGGGAAGTCCATTT
>JBFYPU010000068.1:0-3278 GCA_041303175.1 Crocinitomicaceae bacterium
ATCCAGGTACAGGTCCGTAATTTTGTAAATTCTCACCAAAAAAAATGACTGTTGGATAACTCATTTTACCGCCCATCAATTCGGCAGGAAGTTGATTATAACCGCGTCGACCTTCGGCTACAAATTTGTAGGTCTGCTCACCTACTGTGATGTCACCTTTAAACTCACCGTCCAACGCAACGGCATAAAAATTGGCGTTCACGTGTTCGATCACCAACGAATCAGAGAAGGTAGTTTGATCCATTCGTTTGCACCAACCGCACCATTCTGTTGAGATGTCAATTACCCACTTTTTTGGTGTGATGTGCTGGAGCGCAAACGCTTCTTCGAAACTCAACCAATTGATTCTATGAGTACTTTTCGTTGAATCTGAATCACTTAATCCAAACGAAAAATTTGCTACAAAGAGTAGAATGATCAATGTGCCTACACATTTCATAAACCGATAATTTAAGGATTAAATCTACTACAAATTGAAGAATTATCCAATTCCGAATGTCGTGACGGTGTGAAATAATCGTATATTCGTCAACGTGAAGTTACTTAGCCTAATATCTCTTCTCGGCGCATTCTTTCTTCTCACGGCGTGTCCGGGTTCAAATCGAAAGTCGCAACTTGAACAAGTTCAAGAGAACAACATGGATTTTCCAGATCTGCGCACGCGCTATAATTTTGGCATCAATTACCAATTATCACAACTCTTCGATATAGATTACGGGCTTGATTATGCACTTCTTGACGATGCTGCAGGCTATATCGTCTACGAAATGGATGTGTATTTCTGTGTAGAAGAATTTGACAAGGATGAAGCAGAAGTAATTCAATTTTCCTATGATGGTGCTAACACCACAGCGTTCGATGCTGTTCACGATCATTATATTTGGAAACGTCAACAATCACTGAAGGATCCTGAGCTTGGTATGAAAAAAGAACTGCCTCAATCAACTCATTTCCCTGGCTATATCCAGGTCGTTACGGGCACGCAGTCAGAATATGAAGAGCCAAGTACCTATTTTACTGCAACCATGAACGTAAATGGTAAATACTATGTCTTCCAACTCATTGGAAAAGAGGAAAACATGGGCTATCTCTACGATGATTTCATAGAGATACTCTCTTCTGTGCGGGTCTAATGGATGTGAATACTTTTTTGGATCAATTAAACCGTTCGCTCGCTCAAGGTTTACCTGGAGAAGCAGCACATCAGCACTTAATGCCATTGAGACGACCGCTTTCGAGTGTCGCAAAGTCTGAATCGAGTACCTATCGTGAATCGGCAGTTGGCGTCGTAATGTATCCGAACAACGATAGCATCCATTGCTTGTTGATGCGACGACCTTCTTATGAGGGTGCGCACAGCGGACAAATCAGTTTTCCGGGGGGAAAGAAAGAAGCATTCGATCAAAACTTGGAAGAGACGGCGCGACGGGAGTGTTTCGAAGAAATTGGTTTACCTCATCATCATGCAACCTTGGTTCATCCGTTAACAGAAGTGTTCATTCCCGTTTCTAATTTTTTGGTGCAACCCTACGTTTTCTTTTGTGATGCCCTGCCCGACTTGATTCCCGATGAACGCGAAGTGGCTGAAATCATCTCGTTTGATTTGGTTGAATTGACTCGATTTTCTGAAATTCCGCGCACTTCCATTAAAATTAATTCCAGCTTGACGATGAAAGATGTTCCCTATTTCGATATCGACGGACACATTGTTTGGGGCGCAACAGCGATGATGCTGAGCGAAATGAAAGTGTTACTGGAACGGATGTGAATGAACGTTTCTAAAACCGAACCCGAGCAAAACCAAATGCCGTAGAGATACTGTTTGAACCATCTAGGAAGAACGTCAATGCATCCCGTGAAGAAACACCAAATTCGTAGGTTCCACCACCAAGAATAAAGTTAATGCCAACAGGTACATTGTGTTTGTAGATGCCACCGCCAAGGTATCCCACGCTGAATCGGAGCCATTTAACAGGTGTAATGTCGCCACCGAAAGAAAAAATTGGGTTGGCAAGACTTCCTGGATTATCCGTGTCAAAAGGTCCAACTACATCAAATCCAAGATGAGCAATTTTTCCCAACTGTAAACTACCTCCCAATCGGTATGTCGCAGCATTTTGAAGTTTGTATTCTTCTTCTCCCACAAGGCTAATGATTCCGCCATCCTCAAGAAGATTGTAGATAGAATTTGTAAGATTGTAGCTTCCCAATCCTGCTGCGTTCATGTTTGCCACTAGCGTATCGTTCACGCTATAGACGTTTCTGGTGTAGGTGACTGAACCAATGTTATTGACTGCCGCTGCCACATTTAGTTTTCCAAACAATTTCGCACTCACCGAAAGGTCAATTCCGTAGCCGCTTCCAACAGGCTTTGGAATCGTGCCTGTTTGCGTAAAATTTGAGAGGTTTGTACTTGCGACTGCCCCATAATCGATGTCGTAATTTGGGTTAAAAGCGGAGTGAACATAGAAATTAGACCCATCAGCTTTCACATTAAACATCGCCATTGACTGAATGAATCGTCCTCCAATTCCAGCGTAGAGTGCAAAAGTTGAGTCTGTGCCAAACAGCTTTCTTCCATAACCAAAATTGTAGTGGCGGTTCCATGCAAATCGGATTTCCGTTCCATCCATCAATTGACTAAGATTCAAAGGAACACTAGCCGTTCCGCCGATGATGGCATTCAGGGTGTCAGTTGAGAGTGTCGCAGAATTGGCAATGAGTGATGTATCTGTTCCAAAGACAACGGTAAGCGAATCGAAGTAGCTCGATGCCCGCCCGTTGAAAACAAGGTCAGAAACGTTCTCATTCAGACGTGATGACCATGAATAGTTTTCCGAAACGTTGAAGGCAAATCCACCCAATTTTTCTGATTGATAGGAGAATCCTAGCCAGTTGTAATTGAAATCCATTGTGAGACCCGCATTCATGTAATCAATCGCATATTGTCGTTGATCTTGCCATGCCGCGCTATCCACATCTTTACCAGTTGCTGTTTGGCGAACAGCTTTGTACAATTTTTTCAATTTATCCGCATTCAATGAGTCTGAATAGAAACCCAAATTGAATTCCGATGAACCCATTGTGATTTTTTTGTTGTACTCATTTCCCCAACCAAGGGCAGAAGCATTAATTCCAAGGCAGTGATAATCAGTCACGAATGTGGTGGCTACACCCTTGCCAACAGCAGGATAAGCGATACCTTGCGTTTGCGCTTTAAAATTAAATGAAACCAAAAAAAGGAATGCGATTAAGGTAGAAAAGGTTTTCATGCGGGT
>JBFYPU010000069.1:0-13639 GCA_041303175.1 Crocinitomicaceae bacterium
CAAATCGTAATATTGTTTGTTTTTCACAGTACCCATGAGGTAGTTGATGATGGTAATGTCGAGCAGATTCTCTTGATACTTTTGCATTTCTTCAAGGTTTTCCAAATTGGGATTCATGCAAATTTCACCGAGGTATTTTTTCTTCGCCAAATCGCCTTCAAGCCAACGTCCGTTTCGTTTGCCCAAGACATAATTCCCCATCTTGTTCAATTTCCCGAAAGGGTCGTAAAATTTCCACAAGCCATCTGGCAGTCCGTTTTTCATCGTTCCCTCACCTTGAATCGTACCATTGTCATAAAAATTTTGGACGTAGCCATTCATTCTGCCGAGACTGTCGTCGACCTCATCAATGGTTAAAAGTTGCCGAATTTCATAATGATCGGTGTGTGCGCAATCGTATTTTTCAAACTTCTCAATAATGTATGCTGAGTAAAGTCGGTTACCCTTTTCGTCATAATCGGTTAAAATTCCTTTCGATTTAAATTGGATGGAGTCGTTGATGACAATGATTGAGTCGAAATAATTCGCTTCATACAAGAAGTTCCCATTGTATCCATAAAATTTCCAAAGCCCTGTTTTTCGTATGTCGGAGAGTTGACCATTCCGCGCAATGGTGTCATTTGGATAATATTTGGTCATTTGGCAATCAATGTCGTCTTTTGAAATTAGACTAGGGCGTCCATAATATCGGTCTTCGGAAGAATATCGATAGTATCCCTTTTGCGCAAGGAGTGCTTCAAAGCTGAGCGATTCTGTGAGTTCGTCCGGACTGAATGCGATGGAGTCTTCCCAATTGAATTGGTAGCGAATACTGAGTGCGTTTTCTTCCCAAATTTTTTCTTCAACAGGTTGTCCATATTGAAACTTGACGTAATGGAATTTGAATCCGAGCGTATCGTACGCTTCATAATCATCGATGGGTTCATTGTCCAAAAAGAATCCGCGTTTAGCAATTGAGCCATTGGTGTGGTACGCCCGGGATTCACCATTCAATAAACCATGCTGAAGATTGAGGTCGTACAGCAGCAAGGTGTCCATTTTTGGGAGAGTGAGGTAGGTTCTCAAGTAGCCATCAAGTCGACCGAATTTGAACGTTGCTTTCGTAAATTGCGTTGGTTCACGCATAATAAATTCACCATCTGCCAATCCATTTTTGAAGTTCAACTCTGTTACGACGCGCCCCAACCAATCGTATTCCACGGATGGACCTTCGCGCAGTCCATTTTTGAACATGACAGAATGCTTCAAGTAGTCGGTTTTGCGTTTCGGAAAGCTATCAAGAACTTGGTCTTCAAAGAAGTACGCATACTTGTATGAATTTCGCGCTTTCGGTTTGCGGTCTTGATCGGCATAAATTCTTAATTCACCTTCTGGCTCTCCGTGTATGAAGTTGAGTGTGCTGATAACGCGCCCACGTGTTGAATAAGCAGTCCAAGCACCATGTGGTTTCCCATCGAGAAATTCGCCTTCCACTTTCTTGAACCCTTTATATGAATTCAAGGCTGAATATTCGCTAAACTCTTCATACGAAGAAAGCAAGTCATCAAAGCTCGCTACTAACGTTTGGCTCATACGCGCTGTCTTCATCTCAGATGAGAATCCGTTTCCTACATAGCGAAACATTTCATTACTTACTTTTTTCTTGCGCAATTTTCGATAGTATTTCCCATCGCCATAGAATCCTTGATGCAGCCAAACGTTCAGTTTGTTGGTTGTTGATTTTACGGTGGTGGCACCAATTCGATTCTTCATACTGAACGCACCTGTAAAGCGTTCTTCGCCCATGTAGATCAGTTGATCCAATGTAACATCGTAAATGGAATAGGAATAATCGACACATGTATGCCCAAGGCTATCGGTTTCAACATCGTCCAATAGCACGCCAGACGCGGTTTCTTTGACGGTGAATCCATCGAATTTGGAAACGGAGATTCCGTTCCATCCTGAGAAATTGGGGGTGAATACCCTTGTACTACTGTCGATCCACTCACCAAAGTAATTGTTTAATTTGCTCTCAAAAGTGAACGACAGTGGGTCGTACTCCGCAGAATATTGAAGTGTGGTATCGCGCCATGACCATGAGCGATAGATCACAACGCGCTCAAACATACTATCGGGAGTAATCGCATTCGAATTCTGATATCTAAAGTCACCGCCTGGCATGTATGGATTACCTTGTTCGGCCAAAAAGCCATCGATCATAAAACTAGTTGGTGCTTTGATTTCGTCATAATAGTACTCTATGAATGCACCGAGGGAATCGTAAATCATTTGGTCGTATCGCTTTCCATTTCGATCGTACAGATTTCGGTAGTATTTGTTAGAATCGGGTTCAAAAATGATGACATCGTGTGCGACTCCATTGTCCCAAAAAATGGTGTCTTCACTAACGAGATGACCATCTACAAATTCATATCGAAAGAAGCGTTCACCAGTATCGTAGAATTTTTCGTAGACACCGTCGTAGGTCATCTTCATTCCCAAGCTGTCAATTGCGTACCAACGCGGTATGTTGTATTGAATAGTTGGATCATATTCCATTTCATCGAGGTACGAGCCATAATAATTGCGGTAGCCGGACTCGTTGTAATTGTAGTTAGTGCGCCCATCCGTCAAGCCAAACGATTCTTCAGTTTCGCCTTCCAATTCGCGTTCGTCCGTCAGCTTTCCATAATTTATTGAATAAAAAAGCCTAGGGAACTCAGGCATGTAATTGGGGTACATCACAGGGAGATCCTCTTTTTTATCGCGACGGGAATACCTGTATTGCGGCCTTTGCATTTCTATTCCTCTGAGCAATGGTTTGTGCGAAATCACGGTGTCTTGCTGATTGGCAATTTTCAAGCGCTGAACAAGTTGATCCGATGAGTAGTAAGTCCATTCTCCTGATGGTTGTCCACCACTGTGTTCACCGAAAACCTCATAAGCATATCCGCCATGTTCGTAGTGATATGGACCATGTTCAAAACCGTTCTGATAGTTCACATGAACAAATCCAGTGTCAAGAACTGAGCTGTTCGCAGCTGGATCTTTCAAAAAACGGCGATCCCATTTAGAGAGGTAATCTGACACACTTGTTGTCTCTTTAAGGAGCCATTCACCTTCTTTGAGTCCGTTCACGAAGCTTCCTTCTTTGAGGGTGTCACCATTAAAATTCAGCCAAACTGCATTGCCTTCAATCACATTGTTTTTGATTGAAAAAATTCCTGCAATGCGTTGCGCATTCGATTGGCATTTGCCGTTTTCATCAACCAAGCAAAAATCCTCGAAAAGTTGAACATAGTTGCCATCTGGGATATTTCCGAAAGGCGGTAATAAGTCTCGACGTAACGAGTACTCCGTGAAGAGAAGTTCTCCGGGCTGCTCGCGCAACGATCGGGTTAGAGAGCGACCAAATCCTCTTCCCTTCAAATTGCGTTTCCATCGGCGTGCCAAATCTTCCTGCAATTGTTTTTTCCGAAGCGGAGTTTTGGCGTTTTGAAAATCTTCTCGTTCAAACATAAAACCACCTTCGAAGTGATCAAAGTAATTGTTGTAGTCCAAGAAAAATGCTTTATCATCAATCAATTTCCAGTAGGCAAGATGGATATCAACCTCCTGTTTGAAAGGGTAGATGTAGACATATTTACCATTGTGGAGCAGGGAGTCAACACGTTGAGCGTTTACATTGCCTATACCCAACAAAAACACGATGCTGCATACCAGCTTTGTTACGTTTGATTTCATATTGACCTAACTACTCGTTATTCTTCTTCCAATTCTTCGGTCGGTGTATCAGCATCCTCTTCCATCTCTTCAGCGTCAATGAATTGATTCATGTTGATGTCATAATACTGCGTATTGAGGGATTTTCCGAGGGAATAACTCGTGATTTTAATGTCTAAGAGGTTTTCTCTGTATCTCATTTCATCCTCAAGATCGGGTAAATTTGGATTGAGGCAAATATCACCGAGGTATTTCGTTTTCGAGAGGTCACCTGAAAGCCAACGAGCATCACGTTTACCTAGCACATAAACACCGTATTGATTCAATTTTCCATACGGATCGTAGTATTTCCAAACGCCATCAGGTAGTCCGTTTTTCATGCGTCCTTCACTTTGAATTGTTCCGTTGTCGTAGAAATTTTGCACGTATCCGTTCATTCTACCGACAGTATCACTTGCTTCCCATCGGGTATACAGCTGGCGAACTTCGTAGTGGTCTGAGTGAGAACAATCGTATTTCGAGGACATTTCAATGACATAGGCCTCATAGATCGGCTCGCCATTTTCGTTGAAATCGGTTAGAATCCCTTTCGACTTGAATTTGACCGAATCATTGATCACTAGGATTGAATCCCTGTAATTCACTTCGTAGAGCAGATCACCATTGTAGCTGTAATAGCTCCAAGGACCAATTTTCCGTCCATTTTCAAGATCACCGTCTCGTGAAATGGTGTCGTTCGGATAGTATTTGGTCATGTGATATTTGATCTCATTTTTGTTGACTAGGCTTGGTCGACCATAATAAGGTTGCTCGAAATACCCCCCACCCAATCCGAGTTTCGCAATCACTGCTTCAAGGGATTGAGAGGTTGTAATGTCTTTCGGTTCAAAATAGATGGAATCTTCCCAATTAAAAAGGTACCGAACGCTCAATTGGTTTTCTTCCCAAATCTTCTCTTCGACTGGGTAAGAATATTGGAATTTCACATAGTGGTATTTGAACCCGAGTGTGTCGAACGCTTCGTAATCTTCAATGGGTTGTCCATCAAGAAAGAACCCACGCTTTGCGATTTGACCGTTTGTGTGGAACGCCTTCGACTCCCCTTGGAGTAGTCCATCTTGGAAATTTAAATTGTAGAGCAGAATTGAGTCCGTTGGGGTTAACGTTAAATACGTTCGAACATATCCATCAGGCGCACCATATGCGTAGTTTGAATAGGTGGTTGCAATTTTGTTCCGTTCCATGTTCGGACCGTCCATCAAACCATCCACATAATTTATTTTAGAGATGATATCGCCATACCACGAATAGCCGATGCTTTCACCATTTTCTTTTCCATTCAAAAAATTCGAGCGATAGGAAACAAAATGCACTTTTTTCTCTGGGAATGAGTCTCGAAGTGGATTTTCATAATCGTATTCCATCCACATGTAATCGGTCATTTCCAGTGGTTTTGCGTAATCGTACGCTATGACTTCTCCACTTACTTCGCCGTTCACATATGGCACTTCGTTGGTCTTTTTTCCAAATTGATCAAATCCCACCCACAATCCATGCGGTTTCCCATCAAGCATGTAGCCTTCAATAGTGGTTAACTTCGCTGGAGCATCTGATTTTTTGCTTTTTCCACCTTCATACCCATCATAATAATACTGGTAGGTTGAGTTGAAAAACCCACCCACAATTGGGTTGAAAAATTCTGAAAAGACATAGGAAGAAAGATCAGATGAAAGTTCTGAAGCGTCCAGGAAGCCCATTTCAATTGGGAACTTTGTTTTTCCTTTTGCCCTGTATCGCTCTATGTCTTTCATCAATTTTCGCTCAGTATATTTCCTTGATGGTAGCGACATTTTAAGTCCTTCTTTACTGATTTTCAATTTTTTTTGATTGAGGCTTAATTCAACAGGACCCGTATAGAGTTGACCATCTTTTCTAAGGTCATATTGACTTGCCACCGTAAATCGCTCGTCAGCTTGAATGTTTCGTATCGCAATAGAATCTTTCTCATAATATTCATAGTGAGAACCTGAACTTGTCTCTTCGAGTTCTAAATTCCCAAATCGGATGAATTTCTTTCCTGTCCAACTCTCAAAATTTTCAGAGTAGACTTTCTCTTCAGAAGACATTTCTTTTTGAGTAACAGCATAACCTTGTGAACTCAATCGACGGTCAATCGGATCATAGTTCAAATTGTACAGCTTTGAAGAATCGGCAATTGCCCAAGAGCGAAACAGCACGAACGGTTTATCCAACTCTGATTTGCCCAATGTATCGGTTTTGTCATAGACATAGTAGCTGCCATATCTCGCCAATTCAGCTTGAAGCCCATCCAAGATAAATTTTTCTGTTTCTTGATATGACTTCTGAATTCGGATAAAATCTCCTAATGAATCATAGGCGATTTCTTGGTACAATTTGCCGTCAAAATCGTAAATCGAACGCAAATATTGATTGGAATCGGGCACAGCTACGATAACATCGTGAGGAATTCCATTTTCCCAGAAAACAGTGTCTTCTAGTACCAAATTCCCATCTTTAAATTCGTAGCGAAACGCCAATTGCCCATTTGGATAAAATTCTTCATAAGTCCCTGAATAAGTTGGAATTCCGCCAACGCTATCCAAAAGTACACCACGCGACTTGTATTTTTCGGTAGTCGGATCATATTGAACGGCTAAAAACTCATCATAACCAAAACCATAGGAGCCATAGTCTGAATATCCTTCTGAGTAGATATTATTCTCGTAATCACCTTCGTAGTACATGTCCTCCTGATAGTACTCCATTTCGTATGGCGCACCTTCAATCTCCTCTTCCAATTCGAGGTTTTCTTCAACTGGAAATGCAATGGTGTACAAATCTTGAGGTAGAGCAGGCAGCCCTAAGTTGGCTCCATAAAAATTGAATTGTTCCATATCGGCAGAATAAACCGACACGTTCTCTTTTCGAATCCAAATTGGGTGGCAAACTAACTTATCATTGACTTCATACGTGTATTGAGACGTAATCCGGTCATTGTAGCGATTTAACTTCCTTTTGGATCCTTGACCAATAAAACTCAGTTCTCGGAAGGACCAAGTTCCCGATGGTTCACCGCTTGTGTAGTCACCTTCTTCAATAGGAAACACCGAGTTCTCAAATTTTCTGTAATGTCCATCCTTAGCTCCCTTTCGATAGGTGTAGTATTCGACTACAGTATCCATATCTGGATATCCGCGTTCCTTATACAAGGTGGCTTGTGCCTCATCTATCTCGTAATCCAAAAATCGTCTTTCAAACATCCACTCTCCTTCCTTCGTGCCGTTCACAAACCAACCATGTTTCAAGGTGTCTCCTTGAAAATCCACCCAAGTTGCTTCCCCTTCGAGCATGTTGTTTTTCATGGTGAAATAGCCCGCCACAGTTCGTTGATCGGTTTCTATGCAACGACCTTTTTCGTTGATAAAACAAAAGTCTTGGTAGAATTGGACATACTTTCCGTCTGGTATTGGATCCAAAATAGGCGTCAAATCATCGTTTTCTCTAAACCGCTGTTGGAGCAATGGATACGGGTTTTGTCGAGCCACTTCATTAAACTTTTTGTTCAGGTGTTTTGATTCGTCCCGACCGCCTTCCATCTCGTAACCCTGAGAATCATATCGACGCATTTCACGTTTGAAACGCACATAATCCCGACGTGTAAGCTTCTCTCCAATTTCCATTTCCATGACCGCTCGATACATTTCAAAGGAGAGTTGATCATTCGAATTATTGTTCTTGATCAACGAGTAATAATAGGGATGATTAGACACTTCTATGTCAAACGGATAGACAAAATAGCGTTCACCATTTAATTCAATTGTATCTACTTCTTGTGCAAGACTTGCAGCAATGTTAAAGCAAAAAATTAGGATGAAAAATTTCAACCGCGGATAGGTTTTACTCATAATATGTGTATTCGAACGTTTCTAGTTGCGTGTTATTGGGATCTGTTTTTAGGCGTGCACTGGCATGGATCGCCTTTATTGGTAGATGATGATGGCCTTTGATAAATGTTGTCGAGCGGCGCATTAAGTATTGATCCATGCTGAAGGTCGAATCAACAAATCCCGAACAACTTCCATCTTTACCGTAGGTTATGTTTCGTTTGTAATGAAACGGCTCTTTATCAAACTCTATTTTAATTGGATGGTTCGCTTTTCGAGTATAGGTGAACGTCCTCACATTGGATTCATTCACGCGGTTATCGACATTAAAGCGCTTCGCAGGGATTTTTGGTGTTCCATAGATCACAATGTCCTCGGGTGTTGGCGCCAAAATAGAATCTACGGAGAGCGAGCCCCAATGCTGCTCATTGGGCAAGAAAAAGAGGTAATTCCCGTTTTCTTCGTTACGGTATGCCAAAAAATTAGACGCTGTTTTCTCCATTCGATATAGTTGAAAGCCTCCGAAGTCACTCATTTCATTCCCTCCATCACTTTTGGAGACATTTTGGAAACCGTATTGATCTTTAACGCCAGCGTACAGAAAAGTAACATCATTTACTTTCTGACCTTCATAAAATTCTTTGATTTGGACGCTAACAATGTGACCTTTGCTATCAAAGTTGTAGATCCGTTCCGATTTTTGGGAAGAAACATTCGCGAACTCTTCATTGAGTCCATACACTTTTCGCGTAATCGTTTTGATTCGGTTTTTTTGAATCAACGCTTCATCGAACCAAATCGGGAAAGACATGTTGTCTTCTGCTTCGGAAAAAAAATGTTGTATCGCAAGGACAAATGGCTTTGGTTCTAGTTTCTCAGACCTGAAAAACGGCCGTTTATCTTCGGAACATGCCAAAAAGAACAACGGAATAAAGAAGAGTGAGGCAATGCGTGCATTCATAGATGCAGTTAAATTAATAAGAATCTACTTCTGCGGATACTGAAAACACAAATTTGTTTTAGATCGACCGTTTTTTAGCGTAATTTTGCGGCTTATTGAAAGGAATATGCGCCCGATTTCGGACTGGTTACCCATAACACGCGAGGAACTCACAAAACGTGGAATTGACGAAGTGGATGTTGTCCTCGTTTCGGGCGATGCCTACGTCGATCATCCCGCTTTTGGAACGGCGGTTATTGGACGAATCATCCAAGATGAAGGATTCACGATCGCTATCATACCGCAGCCGAATTGGAAAGACGATCTCCGTGATTTTAAGAAATTTGGGAAGCCGAAGTACTTTTTTGGTGTGACGGCGGGCTGCATGGATTCCATGGTGAATCACTACACAGCCAATCTCCGTTTGCGCTCTACAGATGCCTATACACCAGGTGGTGAAGCGGGATTTCGTCCCGATTATGCGACAACGGTCTATTCCAATATCCTCAAAAAACTCTATCCCGACACGCCCATTTTGATCGGTGGAATCGAGGCTTCGTTGAGACGCGTAACGCACTACGATTATTGGTCAAACAAGCTCATGCCTTCCATTTTGGTCGATTCCAAAGCCGATTTATTGGTGTATGGTATGGGCGATCAACCGCTTCGGGAAATGCTGAAATTGTTGAAAAAAGGCGTTCCGTTTCACAACCTCAAGACCATCAAGCAAGTGGCATTTCTTCAACCGAAATCGGAAGAACTTCCCAAAAATAAGCAGTGGGAAACGGTCGAACTGTCGAGCCATGAGGAGTGTTTGAAAGACAAAATAAAGTACGCGGCGAACTTCAAAATTGTGGAAGTAGAGTCAAATAAATGGGCTGCCAATCGCATTACGCAAGATGTTGGTGATCAAATCTTGGTGATCAATCCACCGTATAAAACGATGGAGGAAAAAGAGATTGACCAATCCTTTGACCTTCCGTATACCCGAGAGCCGCACCCGAAATACAAGAAACGAGGGGCCATTCCAGCCTACGATATGATCAAGTTTTCGATCAATATGCACCGTGGTTGTTTTGGTGGTTGCAGCTTCTGCACCATTTCTGCCCATCAAGGAAAATTCATTGCTTCACGGAGTGAAAAATCCATACTGAATGAGTTGGATCAAGTCACGAAGCACCCCGAATTCAAAGGCTACCTTTCCGACATCGGCGGTCCATCCGCGAACATGTACCGCATGAAAGGTAAGGACGAAGCGATTTGTGCGCGTTGTTCAAGTCCGAGTTGTATTCACCCTGTGATCTGCAACAATTTGGATACGTCCCACAAGCCCATGACGGAATTGTACAAAAAAGTGGACGCGCATCCGAATGTGAAAAAAGCATTCATCGGTTCGGGAATTCGCTACGATTTGTTGGTGGATGATTTCAACAAAAACAACGAAGACGGCAACCACGACGAGTACATAGAACAGGTTGTGAAACATCACATCAGCGGTCGATTGAAAGTCGCGCCCGAGCACACATCCGACGCAACGCTACGCGTCATGCGCAAGCCATCGTTCAAGTATTTCCACAAATTCAAGGAAAAATACGACCGCATTTCGGCAGAAAACAACCTCAATCAACCCTTGATTCCTTACTTCATTTCTTCCCATCCCGGTTGTGCGGATGAAGACATGGCGAACTTGGCGTTGGAGACGAAAGATTTAGGGTTCAAATTGGAACAAGTACAAGATTTTACGCCCACTCCAATGACGGTGGCAACGGTTATTTATTACAGTGGCGTGCATCCATACACCCTCAAACCGTATGACACTGTTAAAAAGAAAGAAGACAAATTGAACCAACGACGCTTCTTTTTTTGGTACAAACGCGAGAACCATGATCACATCCGACGCACCTTGAAAAAGGCGAACCGCGAAGACATGATAGAAAAGTTGATTGGTGATCAAACGAGTCAAGCACCTGCTGCTGCTTCCAAACCACAACCGAAGTGGCTGGAGGAAAGACGGAAGCAAGATCAAACACGCAAGAATAAGCGTAGGTGAGAAACGTTTTCACGGATTAGCTTCGCTGCTACTCCGTGGTAAAAATCCGCGCAAACAGAATAATATAGGCACAGCACCTCAAAATAAACTTAACCCCTTTTGAGCATTAAAACATATATTAGATTTTAAAATTTTACCTTTAATCCACTCAAAGATCAAAAATCACGAGATCCTGATGCCACACTAACAGTTTTCGCAAGCACCTCAACTCGATCAAAAATGAACAAATTCCTTTTCTTGCTCATCGTCACTATTTCTCCATTCGTCTTCGGTCAAGACTCGGAAGAAACCGAAAAAGACGAGCCAACATATGAAGGAAGCGGGGAGCTTTTCCGCATAAGAAATGAATCTGTCGAAGGATTTTACCGCACGTATGATGACTTTCTAAATGAACGAATCACAGATACCGTTGAGTTCTATATGGAGAAAAACCCACTTTTGGGGGAAAATAAACTATTCTTAAAGACGGCGAAACCAAACGGAAAAATCTCCTATGAATTGGTCGATTTAAACGACACAACATATTGGGGCGCGCGTGTGGAGAATTTAATTTCTGCTTTTGTTGAAGGGAAATACAAAGATTTTCGCTTTTACGACTCAAAAGCATTAGAAATCCTGTTGGTTGGTGATATTTGGATGTACTCTACAGGAGGACTTCACGTAACGTATGCTCAGTCTGTCGAATACAGTGGACCGTTTCACAAGACGTTTAAAAAGAACCACGACAAAGTGGTACTCGCTAAAGCTCACACGCCCTTCACTGGACGTTTGCAACTATTCATCGAACAAGCGGAAGACGGACACAAAGAAATGTCCTATTTCCAGAAAGGACTGGATGGAGAATTAATTGGCTTTAGAGGATTCAGTAAATCAAAAATTCTTAACATGTTTGAAGATTGTGAAGAAGTTCATGAATCACTCGACAACACCAAATTTAAAGGACAAATAGACCGTGTGAAGCAATTGTATATGCACATCGATCTTTATAATCATCGGGGGAAATAACAGGAGTATCTCTAAAAGAACAAAGTTTACAGGATCATACGCGCAAGAAGCGGTCGCGTAGTTAAGAACGTTGTCTCGGATGGGACATCTGCGACAACAATCCGCGCCAACGGACTGACTTTTTTTAATTATTTTCATCTAAATTCCAACCCTTTGGAAATTCGTGTGTCTTTAGAATAGATGAGAACTACGCTTGACATCCATCAGCACTTAATTGACGGCTCTAAAAACGGAGACCGGAAAGCACAAAAGGCACTTTTCGAGCTTTACAGCAAAGCCATGTTCAATATTGGCGTTCGACTTTTGGGAAATACCGATGATGCGGCCGACATCACCCAAGAGACGTTCATTGATGTGTTCACGAAGATGGACCAATTTGAAGGAAAATCGACCTTTGGTGCCTGGGCAAAGAAAATTATGATCAACAAATCGATCAATCATTTGAACCGACGGAAAATCTATTTTTCCTTGATCGAAGATGAGGAGATCGTTGATCAAGAAGTGGAGGATGACGATCCAACGCTGCTCATGCATCAATTGAATGAATCCATTTCAACGCTTCCGGAAGGTTGCCGCGTGATTTTTACACTGTATCACTTCGAAGGATACGATCACGACGAAATTGCGACGATTCTGGGCATTAGCAAGTCAACGAGTAAGTCTCAACTCAGCCGAGCAAAAGCGCTTTTGCGGGTATGCCTTTATGAGAACAATGAGTTACCGATGCAACGCATCACGATCTAAAAGACACGAAAATGAACAACGAAAATCAATATATAGACAACGCACATTTTGACACGTTTGATGTCCCCGCCAACTTATGGGATCGCATCGAAAATGGGTTAAACGAGCAAAAAAACAAACGCAAAGCAATCATTTGGTGGAGAATCGCCGCTGGAATTGCGTTATTAGGTGGAATTGGGCTAACAGTTGGACTGCTTCAATCCAATCCAATGGATCCACAAAACAAGGTGACAGCTGAAGTGAAATTGCCAACGGTTGTTGAGGACACGCTTAAGAAAGAGGTGAAGGATACTACTCCGTTGGTTGACAACTCTAATTCCACAAAGAACACCGCTGAAGTTCATGTGTCGGGGCCCAATATCATTACCATTGATCCAACAACTAATACCCTCTTGACGGGTCCACCATCTGCAACGCTCTATGTCGGAAATCCAATAACCTATGAATGGACGCCAGCGCCAACAATGACCTTTGATAATTCAGCATACAACACACCGCTCAACTTCTCAGCAACTGCCCCATCAACGACATCGACCTATACCTTGTCACAAGGAACTTACCTAACATCCCCCGGGTTTTATTCCTTTACCGCACCAAGTGGCTTAAATGGCGGTCCTGTCAATGTTCAAGCAAACGGAGTGATTGATGGAGTGTACCTTTCTCAATCCATCCCTTCTAAACGGATGATTCCGTATACGACTTTGCAGGAAAGTAATGCTTTCTTCGCAGATGGTATTGGTAGAGTTTCTCAAGAAGAAAACAACCGTTCCAGCTATGAATCGCTGCCCGAAAATCCCTTCAAAGCGAGCAAAGAAGACCCCATGTCAACGTTCAGCATCGACGTCGACGGAGCATCTTACAGTGACGTTCGAGGAATGATCAACCGCAATGAGTTGCCACCCACAAGCGCAGTTCGACTCGAAGAATTCGTCAACTATTTCCCTTACGATTATCCCGAACCAAAAGGTGCCGATCCGTTTTCGATCAACACAGAAATGGGCGATTGTCCGTGGAACAAAGAACACAAATTGGTGAAAATCGGCATCAAAGGAAAGTCCATCGATAAAGCGCAATTGCCAACGAATAACTTGGTGTTCCTACTCGATGTTTCAGGCTCCATGGCAAGTGCAGAAAAATTGGAATTGTTGAAGAAAGGCTTTCGCTTGTTGGTCAATGAGCTGCGCCAAGAAGACCGTGTTTCCATCGTCGTGTATGCCGGCGCGGCAGGATTGGTGTTGCCGCCAACGTCGGGTGCAAACAAAGACAAGATCATGGATGCGCTCAATCGTT
>JBFYPU010000070.1:0-51890 GCA_041303175.1 Crocinitomicaceae bacterium
GCTTGAACGCGCTCCGGAGTAATTGCAAGTCGTTCGCCCATGGCCGTCCACTGGCGGTCTTCAAACACCTGGCGCACACGGAGTTCCACTCCTTCAAACTCATCCGTGTAATCCGAAATGCGCGTTTGCATTCCCAAGGATTGGAAAAAATACTCTGTTGCATCGATGGCTTTTCGCGCGATTTCTTCATCTGTTCCAATCAAATTCCAGATGCGTTTTCCGTATTGGGTCAATTTTTCCTGCTTGTCTCCAAAGGTTTCCTCGTAGAGTCGTGGCGCAATGATGGCAAGGGTTCGAGCGTGGTCAATTCCATAAAAGGCTGTCAATTCGTGGCCAATCATATGGGTTACCCAATCGGTGGGTACGCCACATCTCAATACGCCGTTCAAGGCGTGCGTTGCACACCACATCAAATTCGCCGCTAGGGTATAATCTGAAGGATTCTCCATCACATCAGGACCAATTTCCACGAGGGTAGCCAAAATCCCTTCGGCTTGCCGTTCTTGCAAGAAATTTCCCGTAGGATAGGTAAGGTATTGCTCCAATGTATGCATGAACGCATCCACAATTCCATTGGCAATCTGGCGTTTAGGTAGGGTTGCCACTTGGGTTGGGTCACAAAAAGAGAATTGTGGGAAAAACATCGGTCCACCCATCACGCGTTTTTGTTCAAACTCACCTCGATTGATCACGGCGCCAGAATTGGCTTCCGAACCTGTTGCTGGCAAGGTGAGTACAGTACCAAACGGAATGGCTTCGGTGAAATTGCAGCCCTCTTTTTTATCGAGCACATCCCATGGATCGCTAGCATAAAGTGCGGCACCAGAAATAAATTTCACACCATCAATTACGGAGCCACCGCCCACGGCAAGAATAAAATCGATCTTTTCGGAACGGCATATTTCAACCGCTTTCATCAATGTAGAGAACTCTGGATTTGCCTCTATTCCTTGAAATGAAAACACGTGAAAATCGGCTAGTTGCTGGGTAATTTGATGATACAAACCACTTTGAACAATGCTGCCTTGACCAAATGCAATAAGTACTCGGGAAGCCTTATTTTCCTTAAGGAGTACTGGCAATCGTTCCAATTGATTTTTTCCAAAAACGATTCGAGTTGGGTTGTAGTATTCAAAATTTAACATTGCTCACGATTTAAAAAAAAATCCCGATTCTAAAATGGAACCGGGATTTCAAAATTACTTAGATTCAATTACATACTGCCGTTATCTTTTACAGCATAGGCCAATTTCAGTGCTTCAATTTCTTGTAATTCCTTACGAATTTCAAAAACAACTCCTGTAGGCGCTTTTTCGTCTGCCTTGATACACGTGATCACATCGGTGATCGGCTTTTTCATTCGGTCTGGTTTCGCATTGAACTTATCAAGCTTCCAGCGACGAACATAATTTACGTTGTAGAGTTCCCCTGCAACTGGTTGCGCCACATTGTCCAAGAACAGTGCATATCCCATCGCGAATTGATCTGCCTTAGCTTTGTTTCTAGGCACACCCAAGTATATGAAGTCAATTTCTGAACGTTGTTTGAACGGCGTCAAATCCTCGGCGCGAACTCCTGTCGGTTGTTCCACTTCTACTGTTGGATCTGCTTCTTTGGTTGTTGTTGCAACCATGAAGAAGAACAGTAGCATGAAGACGATGTCTGGTAGCGACGATGTATTTACCGCTGGTGCATCCTTTGTCTTATCTCCTTTTCTAAACTTTGACATAGTTTCCTAATTTTGCGGTGTAACTTCAATGATTCGAGCAGGATAGAGTGCCTCAAGCAATTCTTTCATTTTCACATACTCTTCAGTTTCGGATTTTTCTGGCTCAGTGGCAATTTTCGTTACAATTTTACCATAACCAATTCCCCAAATTCGTTGAGCAGCATCGTCTCTTAATTCGAACAACGCTTCTTCAATTTCCGATTGGATTTTAGCAAACAATTCGTACCCTGTTTTCGTTTGAACTACGATACGGATATGTGCTTGCTGAGAAATTTCTGGAAGACGATCTTTGCCGTAAAATTTAAGGGCCTTCTTTTTCTTCTCCCATTCCTTCACCTTGCTGTATTCATAGTCGATTAACGCAGCGTCCATTCCAGGCGTGTTTTCAACTGACTCTGCTTGCAGTGTTGTTTCAGCAATCTTTCTTTCGATTTCCTGCATCGAATACTGATTGTAGAAAGGGAATTCGAATCCCGGGCTGTTTCTGTCGGTTGCAGATGCGATCATTTGACTTTGCGTCAATTTCTCGTTTTTACGGTAAAACTCAAGTACCATATCCGAGATATCGTCAGGATTTTTCACCTCTTTCTTCCGTACCATCAATTTGTTGGAGGCATTCGCTTTGATTTCAAAGATGTCTCGTTCCATAATTGGTGGAGGTGTAATCTGAAGGTCCAGCTTTTTCGGAATGGGGCGCATGTATGCTTTGTCGATATCCATGGTTGTTGTCACCAAGAAGAAAATCAACAGCAAGAAAGCGATATCCGCCATCGAACCCGCATTAATTTCAGGTATATCTCGCTTTGCCATAATTGGATTATCGTTTAAGACGTGTAAAGAATCCCATTAGAACCGCTAGGAAAGCAACTACCATTCCCACAAAAGCGGTATACAAACCAGCTGATGTAGTGACAATTGAACCTTGACCAACTGGGTTTCTGAGTTGTAACGATTCGTTCGTGTCCGTTGTGCCCGCGAAGTAAAAGATAAGGTAGATAACCAAAGCAGCAAGGATTCCTAGAATCGAGAACAATGTCTTTTTCGGGTTGGAAATTATCTGTACAACGAAGAACAAGAGGATCAAGCCAACGCATAAGAAAAACACAAACGCCGTAAAAAGTGACGCAAGGCTCATTTCTGTTCCATCTCTAAACTCAGCAACTACTGCTTTTTCCGATGATGTAACATTTGGCCCACCAAATAGGAAGAGACATAAAATCACACCCACAGCGATCAAAGTCCCTTTTAGGATAGTCATGTATAAATTGAGGTTTTTCGTTTTCATCCTCTAATAGTTTAAAGTTTATATTGATTCATCTCTGTGCAATAAAGCCAATTAATGAATCTCAAATTCGTTCAGAAGCTAATTAAGCCTTCGTCACTTTGTGTTTCAACATCATGTCAATAAGCGTAATCGAAGAATCTTCCATCTCGTTTACAATTGAGTCAATTTTAGAAACGATGTAATTGTAAAATACTTGAAGAACGATCGCTGCGATCAAACCGAATACTGTTGTCAAAAGTGATACCTTAATACCATCGGCAACTGTTGTTGGAGAAACTTGACCTTCCTCAACGATTTTATCGAAGGCAAAGATCATCCCGACTACTGTTCCCAAGAAACCAAGCATTGGTGCCAAAGCGATGAATAAAGACAACCAAGAAAGTCCTTTTTCCAAGAGGCCCATTTGTACCCCACCGTAAGAAACAACTGATTTTTCAACCATGTCAATTCCTTCATCAGCACGGTCAAATCCTTGGTAATAAATTGACGCAATTGGTCCACGTGTATTTCGACAAACGTCTTTCGCAGCCTCAGTCCCTCCATTTTTCAAAGCAGTTTCAACTTCATCAATGAAACGTTTTGTGTTGATCGTAGAAAGGTTCAAATAAACGATACGCTCGATTGCAAGAGCCAATCCGATAATCATACAGATCAATACAGGAGTCATCCAAATTGGATCTCCTTCAATGAATTTTTGTTTCATGCTTTGGACAAACGTGAGGTCCTCTTTCACTTTTCCCCCTTCTTCCTTTACAGTACCACCTTCTTTTGCAGCATCTGCCACTGGATCTGCTGCAGTTTGCTCAGCTTTCACTGTATCCGCTGTTTGAGCAGTAGAAATATTTACCATACCGAAGGTCATCGCAACAGCAATTACCAATGAACTAACTACTTTTTTCATGTTCTAAAAGATTAATTAAATCGAATTCTAAGTTTTAATTTAAGCCAAAAATAATAAAATTTCTTTCACCCGTTCAGTTATGATTCAATAGATCGCGAATGTTTTCCACTATTTCATTTTATTGTTTCCATTGAAGAGCCTCTGATCTGTCGGTTCAAGCGCCAAAAGCCTACTCTATTTGAGCATGTTTGATGGTTTATAGGTGTTTTTCAGGGTTCCTTTTTTCCTATTTGATTGGGTGTAAATTGTTTTCATTTTTCCTTGTTTCGCCTCTTGCGAGCATTCGAAGTTAGTATTTAGATTTTGATCCGTACAGAGGTATTGACTGTACACTTGAAGTTATTGAGTGAAGTGATTCCACTGCGATGGGTAGGCTTGATTTCAAGTGAAGACGCAGTCAGGTAAATGAACTCCCTCAAGATTTTAGCTTTCGGAATCAAATTCAATCTTAAAATGGGCGCCAGATGATGGAACGATTTGTATGGATCCTTTGAGTTGACGCAGCACAAAGGTTTGAATCATTTTAAGCCCAAAGGAAGATGCACTTTCGAGGGAAATTCCTTGTGGAAATCTTCTTCCATTGTCGACATAGCCCACTGTTATCCGTTCATCAGATTCGGTAAGCGTCACCGAGATTTTCCGTCTTTCTCCAGCTTCCCATGCGTGTTTAAAACTATTGGTGGTCAATTCATGGATAATAAAACCGAGCGTTTGGGCATTTTCAACAGTGATGAAAAGTGCTTCACCTTCCACAATAAACGAATCAGTCTCGTCCATTTTTTCGTCTTGGGTAATCGTCGCAAGTATGTCTTGGATGTAATCCGTGACGTTGAGCACATCCTGATCATGGGTTGATTGATACATTTTCTGGTGAGCTAGCGCCATGGTCTGGATACGCGATTGACTATCAATAAGTGCTGCCTTAGCGTTGATGTCGTCCGTTCCCTTTGCTTTGAGATAGAGCAATCCCGAGATCATCTGCATGTTGTTTTTGACGCGGTGGTTGACCTCCTTGAGCAGTACATCTTTGTCTTTGAGCGCATTTCTAATGACCTCGTTTTTACCTTCCAACAATCGGTGCCGTTTTTGTTTTTGATAGTACGCAAAAATGAGGCTGAATGTGAGAATCAAGAGAATAATAACACCAAGAATCGCATACACGAATGCAATGCCATCTTCACGTATTTTTGCGTCGTGGTTGGCTTTCAATTTTCGAAGGTTCATAAGACCTTCTAGGCTGTCAGCCAATATTTTTTGTTGATGAACGAGGTTCAATTCATTGGTTATAACGTCTTTGGTCTCTTCAAAATTTCGGCTAACGTCTCGGTATTTCACCCATTCTTCATGGAATTTTAGCGTGAGGGTTTGATTTCCTTGTTTTTTGTGGATCCTGTAGAGCACTTCGCAGACACGAGCGAGGTATTCGATGTCGTTTGCCCTTTTCGCTAATGGGTATCCCAATTGAGCAAAACGTTTGCTTTTTTGCAGATCCTCCAATTGAAAGTAGATTTCACCAGCAGTTATATAAATGACATAGAATTGCGTTTTTTCCGTTTCTTTTGATACGATCTCAAGTGCTTGTTCGATGAGTTTTTTCGCTTCCGTTTGCTTGTTTAAACGGCGGTATGCGTTGGCGATACCACACTTTGCGATGGCTAAATCCATGGGTGCTTCGAGCAGCTTTGCAACGTCAATTGCGCGTTTGTAATAGTAGAGTGCCGCGTCGTACTCTCCTTCAATCACTTTCATCGTTGCCCATCGTTCAAGGGCTTGGTATTTTGTGTTGTTGTTCTTTTGCGTAATGGATCGTATGACCGATTTTGAGTAGTAATTTTCAGCGCGTTCGTATTCACCAATGGAGGTGTTCACATTCCCCAAACAGCGGTACACGGCTGCCAGGTATCCTACTTGCTTGGTGGTTTCACAAATGACGCGGGCCTTCTCAAAACACTGAAGACTTTTCCGAAAATTTCCTTGCTTTTCATAGATTCCTCCTAAATTTATGTTTACGCGAGCCGTGTAATCGTTCACAAATTTCTCTGGGGTGATATTTGAGGCAAACATGTAGCAAAACAATGCACTATCTAAGTTTCCCATCGCTTCAAACACTGTCCCTCGATCCATATAGGCTTGACCCAATTTATTGTCAAATTCTTGGAATTCTGCGAGTCCAATTGCCTCACGTGACACCCTCAAGGCGGAAGGATAATCCGCGCGCTTTTGAAACAGATAGGTCTCGTAATGCAGAACGCGCAAAAGGTGTTTACTGTTGTCGGTTTTCTCTGTAAATTTTCGGTACGCCTTCAGTTTTTCCGCTCCCAAATCGAGGTCAGTGTAAATGGTTCTTAGAACGAGATCCATATACTTTCTCAACCGCGTAGAATCATCAATTTCAGGGTTATTTGCGATCCGTTCAATCGAGTCCAATTTATGAAAATTGATCCCTTCCTGCGTCCAGCCAACGTTGCACAATACGGCAAAAAACACGCAGCTGCTGAGATGTTTTACAAAAGGACGTATGTTCAAAATGAGTTAGAATTTAGGTCGAAAAAACCGTGGATGAATCATGCGTTAAACCTACGGAAAATTTGGCAAACACTCATCAAAATTATAGGAAAAAAAACAGGCACATCTTACTGAAAATCAACGTTTAAAACCGTATACGAATGAAAAATTCACTGATTCAAATAAATTGATTGAAAATTCCATATTCAGGATGGAATTTTGTACCTTTAACGTCTATGAAAATGCTCGTTTCAATTGCCCTGTTTGTGTCGGTCCAGTGTGCTTGGAGTCAAACCACCAACGCTTATATTTTATTCAACATTGATGTGATTGCTTTGGATACTTCGCTCGAAAATCAGCAAGCTGTTGGTTTGCTTCAAGGAAGTCACATGGAAATCTATCTAGCCGATCAACAATCACGGTGCAATTTCAAAATGGGCGAGCTCTACAAAACGTCTGTGATCACGAATTATGTGAAAGGTGAAATGCTCTTTTTGTACAAAGGCGCAAATGGTCAACAAGCTACCTTGTCACCTATTTTACCATCCGTTACTGAAAATGCACTGGTGGATTCCATAACGAAAGTGACGTTTTTTGACGATACGAAAGACATTCTCGGTTACCCTTGCCACAAAGCGATCACTTCGGTGAATGGAATTGAAACGATCTATTGGTACACGGATGAAATTTCCATTGATGTCAGGGATCAGCCCTTTTCACACCCAACAATTCCTGGTTTTCCTTTGTATTTCAGCACAGTGGATGAGGGTGTTTTGATGGAATATCAAATTGCTTCCTTGGACTTGGATGCTGTTCAATCTTCCGACCACTTTTCAACCGAGGTGCCAGAAGGCTATAGTTTGCAGCGATAAGAAGGCTTTTCCCAGCAATCATTCGATCATTTTCCAGAAAGAATCAAGCGCGCGTACCTGTTTTTTGCGTGTTCCTCCTCCGTACATTTTTTACAATCCACCTGAGGATCAGAACTTCCTTTCGATTCAACGAGAATTTGATCTCCATTTAAGCCTTTTGCGATAAGTTCCAACCGAATGGCTTTTGCGCGATCAAGTGCAAGTTTCAGGTTATAGCTTTCGCTTCCACGGGAATCGGAATGCCCTTCCACCAAGAGCGTTGATTCTGGATATGCGTTCATAAAGACGATCAATTCATCCAGCCGTTTTACATCAATGATTGTTGCTTCATCAAACAAAAAATAGATAATGGGTGTTTCCCAACCAGCCATGAATTCTTCGTAGACAATCGGCACAATTTCAGAAACAACGGGTTTTGGGTAAACGAACATGTACTTGTCGTCATCGCCCACGCCGTTCGCTCTATTTGATGAGTAACTTGCTGAATCGGAGGCAAACGACCAAAAATTAAACTCGTCTTTTGGCCCGTTGATCGGCGCTTTGAGGTGCGTTTTATTGCTAAAAACTTGATTACTTACGGACACTGTGAAAAGATCCAACCCTCCGTAGCCAATTTCACCATCGGATGAATAAGACAGCAAGGTGTCGCCCATAAACATCGGATACATTTCATCGCCATTGGTTGAAAGTTGAGCAATAACACTAGGCTTTGCCCACGTGCCATTTTCCATCGCAGAAACATACAAATCAGCATCCGATTTGTCGCTCGTGATTTTTGAGAAAACAAGTAGATTACCCGATTTGTTCACCGTTGCATGAGCGCAGGCGGAAGAATCTTTGAATCCAGCATGTTCCCATGGCTTTAGGTCACTGATGGAAAAGGTGTTGGGATCAAAATTTCCCACAAAAAGATGCGGTGCTTTATCGGCCATTTTCTTCTTCAAAGGCTGTGCGATGGTTAACCAAACTTCATTGGATTTCTCGTTCACGGAAAAGGAGCTCACGACGACGTCGCGAAATTCTTTTTCCAGTTGAATCGGACGCAATTCATTTGTTACACTTCGCACGAAGGGTCGACACAAAAGCAATTCAGACTGATCAATCACTTCGCGGTTCACAAAATTACCAGTGCTATCCTCTCCCACTTCGTAAAATTCAATTGCCCCGAACGAGTAGAACGGACCTGTCATGTCAGCCTTCGTGGAATTTCCGCCGAATAACCCGTGTCTTTCGAAATCAATCGCTCCCCACGTTTCGAGCAGCTTGATCGATTCAAGTTTACTAGAAACATCGTATTCTTTATCCTGTGCTTGATAGCTTTCGTACGCCTTTTTTGCCACGGTATAATTTCCAGTTGCCCGATTTGCTTCACCTTTCATGTAGAGGAAAAACGGTTCGGAATCTCCGCTTTGCACAATTGAATCGGCCAGTGGGGCGCATTTTTGGAAATCTCCCAGCACGAAGTAGCAATATGCCCATTTTTTGTAGTCTTCGATTGGCAGTTTGCGCGATTCAGAATAGGCAGCATACAAAGTCGAAGCTTCGGAATATTCGTATCTATCGAATGAAGCATTGGCTTGTTTCAACGATTGCGCCCACATTCCACAATGGATTGCTAGTAAGCTGAGAAGAAGAATGAATTTCATTGACACGCGTTGGGATTTGACTAATTGGGCGAATAAATTCGGTTGCGTTTCAGCCAAGGAGTGGAGGCGTTTGTTGAATTACTTTTGCCACTGTTATTAAATTGAATTTCCAGGAACAACTCGTGTGATCCTGCCGAATAATCGCCAATATCAGAAAACGTATAATCATAGGAATAGCCAAATTTGAAGCGACCTGCCTGCCCGCCAACGAGGAATGCTACAGCATCCAAGTTGCGGTAAGACGGGCCAAACCAAAGAATTTCTCGAAAGGTCATCAAAGCAGTCACGTCAAATTGCGTCGTTCCCGTTTCGATCATTTGCACAAGCGTGGAAGCCTTCATTCCCCAATTTTCCCCAAAAGAAAAATTGTAACCCCCTAAAAAATAATAGGTTCGCTCCAAAGGATTTACGAAAGGCGTTTCAAAACTGTATAAATCGCGTTTCAACTCCACCAAATTGTGCGCCGATAATCCTGCGAAGGCTTTGTTTTTGAAATGATAGTACACCCCAAAATTTGCGTCCGGTACAAGTTGATTGTTGAATCCTCGCAACACGGCTGGATCTTCCGGCAAATAGGTCGTCAATTGGGTGACATCAATCATGCGCTGGGTCAATGATACGCCCAAGCCAAGTCCCAAACGGTGATCGTTTTTCGCATCCAATTGCAAATGATAGGATGTGTTGATGTTCACGCCTGTTCTTCTGCTTGGTCCCGCCACGTCGTTAAAAATTGTCCCGCCAAATCCCATTTTTTCGGAAATCAAGGCATGGCTAGAAATCGCTTGCGTGGTTGGCGATCCGGGAAAATTCACCCACTGTTTTCGGTAACTAATTTGCACTGGAATGTAATCCTTCGAGCCTGTTGCTCCAGGGTTCACGAGCATTTCATTGAAAACGTATTGTGAACTGAGCGCAATTTGTTGTGCAGACGCTGAAAAAGCGAACACACTGCTTAATATGAATAGGTAATTTTTCATCTGTTTATCTTAAAATCGTAATGTTTCCTTTGAGAATATCTCGTTCTGGTGTGTTCAAATTGATGATCCAGTAATACATTTCAGATGGCACATCTTTGCCATTAACTTTTCCGTCCCATGGTTCATAAATGCCCGTTTGCGCATGGATGAGATTTCCCCACTTGTTGAAAACTTGCACCTCTGACTCTGGATAAAGCTCCATGTTGTCTATCACCCACGTATCGTTGTAGAGATCATCGTTTGGTGAAAATGCATTCACTGGATCAATACAGCCGATTTCATTTTTGTCGATAAAAATGGAGTCGGTTCCATAGCAACCGAGCACATCTGTCACCACCAATGAATACCAATCGTTGGAAAGTCCTTCATTCACAGAGGAAGTTTCGGCATTTGACCATTCATAAAAATAGCCGCCATTTCCACCTGATGGCGTTGCGTATGCAATCCCGTTGAATTGATCGATGCAGGTAACTTCAACAATTGAAAAATCAATTTGAATGGCGTCGGGCTGCGACATATCCACAAGTATACTGTCTGTACAGTTTTTCTGATCCGTCACAATCAAGGTGTAGAAATCGGATGGAATATTGAGCAAATCTTCGGTGGTAGCTCCATTCGACCAGTTCGTGAAATAACCAGGATTTCCACCTGAAATATCCACTAAAATGTTACCGTCACTTCCTGCGTTGCAGCTCACCACATTGAATGAATAGTCAATCACCAAGCGATCTGGTTGCACAATTTCCAAGTACATTTCGTAGAAACAGTTATTGGTGTCAATCACTTCCAATTGATAGATGTCCGCTGGAAAATCAACGAGGTCTTGAGTTTGAGCAGAAAGTGCAAAAACAGAATTGAACCACTTATAGTTGTAAGGCGCTGTCCCTCCTGAGGGCATGATGTCTATAATTCCGTCGCTCGCGCCATAGCACGTTACAGGTGTAAGGACTTCGTTGAACGCCAAAGGATCCGGTTGATCCACAAAAATTGAATCGACGAGCGAACATCCGTTAAAATCAATGAGATCAAAGGCATACATTCCTGCAGTGAGATCATAAATGGATGCTAGCGTGTCGCCATTAGACCACAAATAAGTGTATGGAATTGTTCCACCCGCAATGAAAAGATCAACTTCGCCATCTGTACCATCGTTACAACGAACATCTGTAGTCAGAAACGTATGCGAAAGACTGTCCAAAGGTTGTGTCAGCGTTATTCCATCGCTTAGAAAACAGCCGTGCGCATCCGTCACCAGCGCTAGATAGCTTCCAGCAATCAAGGTGTTTTGGTCTTGTGAAATGGGGCCGTTGTTCCAAGAATAGGTGTACGGCAATGTTCCTCCAGATACCGACAAATCTACCGATCCATTGTTTCCCGCATAGCACAAAATATTGACCCCAGTAACGCTGCTGATCAATTCGGTGGGCTCATTCACATCAAGCGTGTCACTAAATAAACAGCCGTTGTTGTCTGTCACCAAAAAGGAATACTCATCCGAAAGTACATTCGTCAAATCTTGCGTTGTGGTGCTCAATTGGTAGGTACTGTTTGCCCATTCATAAACATAAGGTGCAGTTCCACCCGAAACGTTGAGATCAATTCCACCATTTGATTCACCGTAACAGTTGACATCGGTCACAATAGTTGTTACCGCCAACGGCTGAAATGGTTGCGTGATGAGCATTCCAGGAGTTAGTGGACAGTTGTTGAAATCGAGGACACTCACCGCGTAATTTCCAGCCAAGAGGTTTGCAATATCTTCCGAACTTTGTCCCGACGACCACGAATAGGTGTAAGGCAATGTTCCGCCAACCACGGTGAGGTCAATTGAACCCGTGTTGTTTCCGTAACAAAGTACATCCACTTGAGTTGACGTTGCGGAAAGCGGTGCCATGGGTTGAGTAATCACATGTGTCAATGAAAGTGGACAGCCATTAAAATCTTGAATCGTTGCGGTATAGGTTTCAGCAGGGATCGCTGTCAAATCCGTTGAGGTGCCAATGGTAACGGGTACGCTGTTTTGCCAAACCACGGAATATGGAGCAACACCTCCACTAATGGTCGCATCTATTGAACCATCCGTTCCACCGTAGCAGAGGACATTTACACCTGTTGTTGAACCAATCAAATCTGTGGGTGAAGCAATTATTGCATTGTCGATGATCACACATCCTTTCGCGTCGGTAACTGTTACTTGATAATCATCGGCTATCATCCCGCTCAAACTACCCGAACTTTCGGAGAACAACGTGGTTGAATTCTGCCAAGAATACGAATACGGAGCTGTTCCGCCTGTGCCTTGGTAGACCAAGTTTCCAGTTGGATCGCCATAGCAAACAACAGGATCAATGGTTGTAAACGCTCCGGACAATTGCGTAGGAGATGTAATCACGAATGGTCGTAAAATGGTGCATCCTTTGCTGTCCGTTACCGTGAGATTGTAATTTCCACTCGGCACGGCGTTGATGTCTTGCGTACTTTGTCCCGAATCCCACGAATAGAAATATGGAGTTGTACCACCAAAAATGGAGATGTCCACTGCGCCGGTACTCGTGTTGAAACAACTCACATTTGTGACGCTTGCCACGCCATCCAAGCCTTCTAAGGGTTGAGTAATCACAAAGGTTCGATTGGCAACGCAACCTGTTGGTGCATTTACGGTGAGGGTGTATGTTCCCGCTGGACGATTGGTTAAATCTTGCGTTGTTTGTCCGCTCGACCAGCTATAGATATACGGTGCTTTTCCACCTGTGACGCTTGCGTTGATACCACCTGTAGAGAGTCCAAAACAATTGACGTTCGCCACAATTCCACTGATCACGATTGGGTCAGGAGTGGTCACAACATATGAAGCAGTCACGGTGCAACCCGAAACATTGTCCCGAACCGAAACGCTGTATGCTCCTGCCGGCCTATTTGTAATTGTGCTAGATGTACCACCACTTGTGATGGTTGGAGCAGGCGATGTTGCCCAAGTGTACGTATAATTTCCACTACCCCCTGATACAATGGAAACCGTAGCCGAGCCGTTGGATAAACCGTAGCAGGTAACATTTGCCCCTGTCATGGTGATAATGGGACAGGCTGGTGGTGGGGCTGGAAGTACTTCCTCTGCAAAAACGATGCTCGACAGAAAGAGGATTCCAAAAACGCTGATGATTCCTTTTATTTTCATTTTACTGTTTATCTAATAATTGTGATCGTTCCTGTGTATTCATTTTGTTCCGCATTGTTCAACACAATAATGAAATAATACACCTCAGCTGGCAAGTCATTTCCGCGGTGTGTTCCATCCCATTCAACATACGGAACGGGCGTGTCGAAAACTTGATTTCCCCATTTATTGAAGATTTTGACCTCCGCATTTGGATATAAATCCAAGTTTGAAATGACCCACGTATCATTGTAATTGTCACCATTTGGAGTGAACGTATTTGGAACGCCCAAGCATTCATCTGGGTTAATGGCAATTTCAAATGTGAAAGGAACGACGCACGCATGAGCATCAGAAACCAGTAGTTCATAGATTCCTGGAGGCAAATCTTCTGCGTTTGCGCTCGCTTCACCCGTTGACCATTGGTAAAAATAAGGCGGTACCCCACCATAAGGCGAGATCAAAATCTGTGCATCTGTTTGGTCAATGCAGCTCACCTCAATCACTTCTTGAATGATTTGAATGAGCTTGGGTTCGTCCACAAAAACACTATCCACAATCACACAGCCTTGTGCATCAAGCACCGTGTAACCATAGGTTCCACTGATCAAATTTGTTCGGTCTTCACTGCTCGCGCCATCCGTCCATGTACTTGCATAAGGCAATGTACCGCCTGCAATTGTAACCTCAATTTCGCCATCGGCCGATCCAAAACAAAGTGCGTCTGTGACCAAGTTCGTTGACACAAAGGGTTGTGGTTCGCCCACGAAAATGTATTGTTCTGTCATGCAACCGTTATCGTCCGTGACGCGAACTAAATAGTTATTTGTTGAAAGGTTTGACAGCGTATCGCCATTGAATTCCAAGAGGATTTGGTTTTCATTCCCCCAATTCAAATAGTATGGAGCGACGCCACCTGTTAAAGTGACCACAATCTTTCCATCAGCATATTCAAAACAACTCGCATCTGTTACGAGCGATGAAAGCACGAGCTGTGTGGGTTCCAAAATTGTTGTTCCCGTGAAAGCAATACAGCCTTGATCGTCGGTGATTGTTAGCGTATAAATTCCAGCTGTTTGGTCGATAATTGATACCGTCGTATCGCCAGTTGACCAAGTGTAAAGGTAGGGACTCGTTCCTCCCGACACTTCAGCATCCACGCTGCCTGTAGTTCCACCAAAACATAAAACATCAGTAGTGAAGGTGGTGACGTTCAACGGCAAGTTCGGTTGCTGAATGGTGAAACTTGCACTCTCCATACAGTTGTTTAAATCGGTTACTGTAATGGTGTAATTTCCTGCAAGAACTGCGCTTATGTCTTCACTTCCCTGACCCGACGACCAAGAATAGGCATAGTTCGTAGTTCCACCTGTAACAGAAACATCAATTGCGCCATCATTGAATCCGAAGCAATTGACATCGACCACAACTCCTGTGATTGCAAGTGGAGCGAGTGGTTGATCAATTGTGGAAATCAAAGTATCCGTGCAGCCATTGAAATCAGTGATCAATACTTCATAACTATCTGAAAATTGAGCCGAAAGGTCTTCGGTTGTGTCCGATAAAACTAAAGCTGCACCATTCGACCACGATTTGAGATAGGGTGATGTTCCTCCCGAAATGGATAGATCAATTGCACCAGAATTGGCTCCAAAGCAGTCAACATGAGTGATCACAGAATTGAGTGCAAGTGGTGCTGCAGGTTGTGTCAACGTGAGGTTATCCGAAATCGTGCAACCGTTGTTGTCTGTGATCAACACACTGTAATTTCCTGCGATAACACCCGTAATATCGGCGGTTGTTGCACCATTGCTCCAGCTGTATGTATAACTTGGAGTTCCGCCAGCTGTTGAAGTTAAGATAGCTCCCGTTGCGTCCCCGAAGCACAGTACATTTGTTCCTGTAAGTGCGAGGCTGAGGGGTGCGTTTGGTTCGCTCAAAGTATAGCTATAATTTGCACTGCATCCATTGTTATCCGTGACTGCGAGCGTATAGGTTCCTGCTAGAATTCCCGATTGAGTAGCTGCATTTGAACTGTTTGACCACACATACGAATAGGGAACCGTTCCACCATTTATGAAAGGATCGATGCTTCCCGTTGCAGCTCCAAAACACAAAATATCGACCAAAACAGGCGAAGATGAAAGCGGTGCTAGGGGCTGACTTACGACTTGGGATATGGTATCCATGCAACCATTCATGTCCGTTGCAATCACTGTGTAGGTACTTGCAGGAACAGAAGAAATGTCCTCAGAAATGTAGGGAAGCACGCCGCCTGCAACACTCACCCAAGTGAATGAATAGCCGGGCGTACCGCCGATTGTTGTCACATTTACTCCTCCATTGTTTCCACCAAAACACGAAACATCAATAGGCGCTGAAGACAAGGCAATGGCAGTTGGAGGTTCACTTACAAGATAAGGAACAACGCTTGTGCAGCCATTTGCATCCGTAAGTGTGTGCGTGTAGGTAGCTGACGTGAGCCCAGAAAGATCCTCTGAAATTTGTCCAGACGACCAACTGAACGTATAGGGCAAAGTTCCTCCAAACGGCGCGATATCAATTTCACCATCTCCACCATTGAGACAATTGACAGGTGTCACCATTCCATTTTGACCAAGGGTTGTTGGTTGCGTTATGGTAACGGCTATGACCTTTGTACACAGTTTTGCATCGGTAACCGTTAAGGTGTAATTTCCTGAATTGAGACCTGCAAGATCTTGCGTTGTAGCACCATTGCTCCAAGAATAACTATAGGGTGCAGTTCCACCAAACACTGTTACGTCGATGGTTCCATCTCCAGCTGCTCCGTTGCACGATTTATCTGTTTTTGAGAAATATCCTTCCAATAGTGGCGGTTCAGAAATGGTTGCGCCTGTGTAGAACGAACATCCATTATTATCAACTGCGAGTAGTGTGTATGTGCCTCCGCCTAAAGCAGTGATATCTTGCGTTGTTGCACCATTTGACCATGAGTAAGTGTATGGATTTGCATTGTTGACAGTATTGATGGTCACATTGATTGATCCACTGTTTGAACCATTGCACGCAGCATCCACGAAGGTATTTGTGATGGTGATCGGTTCGGCACGCATCGTGAAAGCAGGTCGCGTATATTGTGAAAAGCCTTCCAAGTTCCACGTCTGTGAAAACCAAGGAAGTTTAATTCCAACGATATTAAACGTTTCGTCAAAGAGCGGCCCAATGGACTCGGAAAACCCATCAAACACCAATGCTGGGGTAACGATTTCGGGGGTGCATACACGCTCTTTACACCATTTCGTAGGATTCGACCACGTTGGACATGGGTAGGGAATGTTGACACACACCTCAGGAATCACAATCTCTGGAATCACTTCAATATCATCGATGCTCACGCCAAATTCCAACGCGGAAATATTGAAATCCAAGGGAATGGAATCGTAGGTTTTATTGGTGAACGTACCCGTGATTTTATAGGTTGGAACAATGTCCATTTCCTCAAAATAACACGGGAATTTGTAACGAACGTCATTCCCAACCTGAACATTGACGATGCTGCTATTTCCAGTGGTCACAACTGACGCACCATTTAAAATTGTATATTCGACCGCAACAGGGAACACAAGTTTGGCGAACACTTTTGGTTTAAAATCGAAACATTGCTTGTTGTAGTCCTTTAAATCCAAGCTTGCAGACAGGAAATTCCAATACACATTGCCATTGAAGGGATAATCTTCCGAACCCGATAAGTTTTCAAAAATTTCACTGTAAGGTGCTGGCGCAACACTACTGATTAACTGAAACACGTCAAGATTCATGTCAACATACTTGTCTTGTCCACACGCTTTGAGAAATTTTCCTCCTGACCCTGGTGCAATTGAAGATGTAGTTGAGACATACGGCACATCTAGGGTGCCCGTTAAGCCGTAGTCGCTCAATGTTGCTGGAGCCATGACTTGCGGTGGATGAGCATTTGCACTTTGAGGTCCTAGATTGATTGGTGTAAAACCTGTTGAACTATATGGAGCAGCACCATTGTAACTCAAAAATTCAGCACCCGTTTGATTGACAGTAAAGATATTGACATGTTGATTGGACAAATTCACCTGCGGGATTAAGGGAATATTTGTGCAACCAAAGGCACAAATTTTGGCGGAAAGTTTCGCCGACACACCAAAATAGAGATCTAAAGATGCCTCACCTCCGTTGGGATACATGGTTTGAATTTGCGCACCTGGATTCAAGGTGTAACTCGTTTCGATGGTCACTAAGTCACCAGGATCGTAGGTGTTGTCTGTTGGCATATCGAGCAAAACATTGATCGGATAATTCACCAACACCTGCCCCGTTGTAAACCCTTGTAGGGAAAATTTGAATTTGAAATCAGCAGCAATTTTAGCCTTCACTTCCATTCCAAAATCTGAACCCGCAAGAGATTCGATTAGATCCAATGTGTAATCCACATCAAAACCCTCATCGAGTAGAGTCCATGTTTGATTCATCGAAAATGAACTTGTGGAAGGCCCCCACATGTTTTGATTTCCCGAATTGAAGGGTAAGTTGTGATTGACCTGTTGTTGTGCAAATGCGCTCAGCGAAGCGAATGCAAACAGGACCGAAAGGAAATTTGATAGTTGTCTTTTCATGATCCGAGCGTTAAATCAGCTTGTTTTATTGCAGCCATGAAGATGGCCTCCATCTGCTCATCTACCACAGCAGGGTAGGAAATACTGAGCCACAACACTTTATTTGATCCATCAATAAATACAGTATATTGAATGATTCGCAACGTTCCAGCCTGAGCTTCTTCTTTGTAAGCGAATACCTTCTCGCCAGCATCCGTGGTGAGTTCCAAGCGTTCAACAAGCACACGCGATGAATCTTGTTCCCACGCCCCGTCCATTGCTTCGGCGGTCACTTTATGAATATTGGTCATAACAACACTCGTAGCCGCCTTCTTGTGGGTGTAGCCATTGAAACCAAGCGAGGGCTCAAAGCCTGCTGGAAGCTGAATGATTGCTAGATTCGCGTTCGTTACGTAAGGCACTTCCACAGAATCGGATTGAGCAAACGCCACGTTTGAAAGGAGTATGAACAGAGCCGAAAGCATTCGCAGTCCGTATTGTAGTCGCATAACTTGTAGTTTTCAACGAACATAGCGCATACCCGCGAAGATCAATTGCAAAATGTCGTGGGCTGTTCCCTTTTTGTCCGTGTTTGACAAAACCGAGTGCTACATTTGCGATCTCGTTCAAAATAAAAGCACTTGCGAACCTATATTATCCTATATTTAGTCACTCCTACTTTGGCCTTTATGACTGAATCCGTATCTATTTATGGGTTACAGTTATAGTGATCAGTTAGTTAGGTAAAAAATGAACCAACAAACCGAATGGGTCAACGGCAAAAAATATTTATTGCAGAGGACAATGTGATTATTTCTGAGCAACTGAAAGATATTCTTGAAGAACTCGGGTATGCTGTGTTGGATATTGGTTTCGACCTCATTTCTTCGATTGGTATTTTGTCCCGATCATCACCTGACATTGCTCTTTTGGACATTCGCATGCACGGCAAAAACGTAGGCTTCGAAATTGCAGAATACGTCAACGAACACCTTAACATTCCCATTGTTTTTCTCACTTCTTATTCGGATGGAGACACGGTTGGGTTGGCGTCAAAATATGACCCAGCAGCTTATTTACTAAAGCCCTTTCGAAAAGAACAAATTTTTAGCAGCCTCGCCATTGTGAGCGCAATAAAACCGATCGATTCAAAGAAGATTACGCTCAATCTGGGTCGCGAAAAACGAATCGTTTCACGGGATGAAATTCTGTGGCTCAAGACAGATGATAAGTACATTGAAATTCAAACAAACACTAGAAAATATGTGGTGCGCTCAAGCATCTCCACATTCATGACAGACAACCAGCTAGAGCACTTGGAACGCGTGCATCGGTCGTATGCTGTCAACCCTGCTAAAATTGACGCTGTTCATAGCAGTCATCTACTTATTTTGGGGCATGAAATTCCAATTTCTCGTCAACATGTCGCACGAATTCAAGCGATTTTTAAGTAGTCGAAGTCCATTGCATTCTCTTCGTATTAGTGCAATTTCAGGCAAATTTGCTGTTTAGAGCAGTTAGATTCACCAAACGCGGACAAAAACGCAGCTAACCACGACATTCTTTTACCTTCCATTTCATTTATTTCTAAGTTCGGCGCACAAAGAATTTTTTTTAGATGAAAGCGTTTTACACTCTACTACTCCTCGTTTCACTTAGCAATTTCACCGTTGCCGCCGACTATTTTTGGATTTCGGGTACCGGAAATTGGAATGATCCACTGCATTGGTCTGCCACTTCAGGAGGTCCCGCTGGTGTCACTCTCCCTACGCTAGGCGACAACGTTTTGTTTGATAACAATTCGGGCATACTTTCCACGCTTGACACCGTGTATATTAATACCAATGTATTGGTTTCAACCCTTGATTTTTCTGCCGTATCGAACGCATTTGTTTTTCATTCAACCGCGGTCAATTTGTTTGAACTACGCGGATCACTTTTGGGAAATGCTAGCGGAGTTAGTTTTTCAGGAATTTGGGGAGAAATCAACCTAAATGCCCAATTGACGGGTGAATCAATTGGTTCAGGAGGAACAACTTGGGTCCAAGATTTTCGCGTGACGGGTGAACAAATAAACTTGTTGGACGATTTTGATAACGGTTCGTCCCGCTTTTTTATTGATCTCGGCGGTGTTGATTTGGGCGGAAACACGTTCTCTACATTCGAATTTCATTCGGCGGTAGGCTCTATTCGCAGCATTTCACTACTCAATTCAACGGTGAACATCACGGGAGGATTTTGGGAAGTCGATTCGCTCAATTTATCTTGGACATCTAGCGGTTCTGTCCTTCTTCTTGGCGACAATGCAACGCTTGCCGAATTTCATGGAGGTGGACTTTCCTACGATACCCTTCGTTCACAAAGCGCAACCCAATTGGCCTATTTTGAGAACAATCAATTTAGTTTGTTTCAAATCCCAACGTCATCACAGCTGAACATTAACAGTGGAGATAGCTTGTCGACTGATTCACTTATAGTGGATGGAACGTGTTTTGCACCTACAGAAATTTTCGCATCCACCCCTGGATTGAGCGCAGCAATCGTAAAAACGGGAACTCCCGAACTCCTCGCATCCGGAGTATTGTTGACCGATATTGATGCAGGAACAATGGGAAACTACACCCTCAGAAATTCAGACACACTTGCTTCAACAGGCTGGATAGTTGGTGGCGGCCCGATGTATTGGATAGGTGATGGAGGAAATTGGACAGATCCAACTCACTGGTCGTATGCTTCTGGTGGGTCACCTTCAGGCTGCGTTCCAACAGAGATTGACAGCGTGTTTTTTGATGTAAACTCATTTAGTCTTGTTGGACAAACTGTGGTTGTGAACGATTTCGCTTTCTTCAAAGCCATGGATTGGACAGGAAGCCTTGGCAATCAAACCTTGCGCTTAGATTCCGTAGCAACCAGCTATGGAGACTTAACGTTTACACCCAATTTGACCATGGTTCGCAATAGCGAAAGCGCGAGTATTTCCATTTTTTCTCAAAGTGAATTATCCGCAAATTCGGCTACCATCGACTGCGCATTTGCTGTGCTTATGATCGATCCGAGCGATTCTTTGCTAATTATGGACGATCTTATTATGAGCGATTCATCGAGCATTGTACTTTTCAACGGTGAACTCTACACCCAAAATAATACAGTCGTAATGGGAACTTTGAAGAGTTTCAACAACGATTTGAGTGGAGCTGATCTCCGAAAGTTGGACTTGGGCGGCTCCATGATTGAATTAAAAGTTCGCTTTGATGCACAAGGCGACACGACCTTGGTATTTGATGCAGGAACTTCACACCTGTTGATTGGTGACACGCTTGGCTATTCCAACGACCTTATTTCCCTTGGGTTGAACTTCTATGATGTAACGTTAAATTTTCAATTGGTTGACAATCAACAAGTAATTCGAGGGGACAATCAATTTCACGAACTCACCATTTTACCGGGTTCTGCCGTTCATCTTGAGGCAAACGCAACGCAAACCATTGTTGACAGCTTGGTCATCCGAGGAAATTGCGAAAACCGCATTTATATTGGTTCGACGGACACTTCGATCGTTGCAGCTTTGGCAAATCTAGAAAAACTGACAACAAGTTCGAACTACATTGGGGAAAATGTCACCCTTCAGCAAATCAATGCGTCTGGATTGCCATTGACGCTCTTATTTTCAACAGATGCTGGCGACAATTTGAATTGGACCTTCGATGCCTCTTTACCTGTATCGGCAGATTACACGGTGAGCGGATCGTTTTGTTTTGGCGATACGGTTGATTTGGCGAACAATTCCACAGTCTATACTGGAGGATCAAGCGCAATGAGTTCCATCTGGTATTTCAATGATGGTTCAACAGGATATTATTTGAATCCACCTGTGGACAGCACATTTATTACCTACGAAGCGGATACGAATCAGCACGTTTTTACGAATGGTGGTGACTTTACTGTTTTGCTCGAAGTCACGAATCTATTGAATCAATGCGTGGATACAATGTCGCAAATCATTCACATCAACCGTGCAGAGGTTTTTCTTACGACTACCGAATATGACACGACGATCTGTGTTGGCGACTCCGTGATTTTTGAAGCGTCTAGTTTTATTCCTGGAACGACGTTCGAATACTTTATCAATGGCCTTTCGCAAAATGTACCGAGTAGCAACGACACGCTTTTGGCGACCACATCCCTTGCAAATTTGGATGTTGTGGGTGTACTCTCCTTCGAAAATGGCTGCGTGAGTGACACCATGCCCATGTTCCAATATGTGGTGAATCCACTTCCCATTTTCAACTTCACAAGTTCCGATCCTGATCAGGTGATTTGTTATACAGACAGTGTTTCCTTTACCGCATATCAACCCAGTGATTCGTCGTACAGTTATCAATTTTTGCTCAATGGAATTGGGGTGACAAGTTACCTTGATTCCTTCAATTACTACGTCAATGATTCGCTCGTGCACAACGACACCTTGCTTGCTGTTGGACTATCAACTTTAGGATGTTACGATACACTTTCGATGATTTTTACGGTGAATGATCTTCCCACCACTTCGCTCACCTCATCGGTAGTTGGAACAGTGATTTGCGATGGCGATCCTGTCACCTTCACGGCTTCTGGCGCGGTGAATTATGAATTTTACGTAAATGGATTTTCCGTTCAAGGTCCATCCGCCTCTGATACCTATTTTTCAAATACCTTAACGGCCTCTGACACCATCACGGTTCGAGGAATCAACCTTGCTGGTTGCGAAAAAATGGCTCCTGAAATTTACTATTACATTGTCAGTCCGATTCCCTCAACAACCATGACTATCAGTGATTTGGATTCGAGCATTTGTTCAGGAAACTTGGTCACCTTTACTGGAAATGGCGCGCCCATTTATGAATTTTTTGTGAACGGTGTTTCTGCACAATTTGGCGCAGCTAGTGAGTACATTACGGACAGTTTGAACAACGGTGATCTTATTGTGGTTGCTGGACACATTGGTGCCTGTTCCTCGCCCGCAGGAGCTGTGCTCATGGAAGTATTGCTTTCTCCGCCAACGGTGTTAACGAATTCAGATGGTGACAACACTATTTGTTACGGCACTCCTGTTACCTTCACTGGATCAGGCGCAACGAACTACGAATTTTTTGTGGATGGAATCTCCGTTCAAGGTCCATCACCACTTTCCACCTATTCAACTTCCGCACTGCTCAATGGGCAAATTGTTCAATTGGATGGCGAATCGAATACGTGCATCGTCTCTGAATCGGATAATTTCACCGTGTTGAACAACCCAATTGTCAACTTTTTCTCCAACGATTTAGATAATACCATTTGTGCTGGTGGCGCGATTCAGTTTGTAGCGGCCAATGCTGGAACGTATGAATTTTTTGTGGGTGGAACATCTGTTCAAGGGCCTTCTGTTGTCACAAGTTTGATCAATCCAACACTTTCGATAGGCTCCAATCCTGTTGTGGTTGTGGGCACCGCTGGAAACGGTTGTACAGACACGAGTGCTGTGATTTCAATCACGGTTCATCCAATACCGACCGTTTCGCTTGTGAGTAGTGATCCCAACAATACAATTTGTGCAGGAGATGCGGTTACATTTAGTGGTTCTGGTGCAGCATTCTATCAGTTTTTTATTGGTTCTACCGCTCAAGGCGCATTGAGTTCAACCTCAACATTTACCACTTCGGGCCTTTCGAATGGTCAAGCAGTAACCGTGTTTGGCAGCACTTTGGGTTGTTCCAGCACGTCGAACCTCATCACCACAACCGTGAATGCAGTTCCAACCGTTTCGATCAGCAGTACAGATGTAAACAATACTTTCTGCTCCAATGAACTTGTGAACTACACAGCGAATGGCGCTTTGAACTATGAATTTTTCGTGAATGGAATTTCTCAAGGTGCATCGAGCGCGAGCAACAGCCTCAACTCTTCTGGGTTTCCCACAGGATCATTTCCATTAAGTGTTACGGGCGAATCCAATGGATGTATGAACTCGGCTAGCGCGACAGTTGTTGTCAATCCAACGCCCAACGCATCAATTATTTCGTCTGATGTTGACAATACCATTTGTTCGGGTGACGTGCTAACCTACTCAGGTTCTGGCGGCGCGGTCTATCAATTTGCCATCAATGGAATTGCTCAAGGATCGGCATCGCCAGCGTCTACATTTACCTTAAACAGTTTATCCAATACTGATGTGCTTTCGGTGACAGCCTATTCGGCTCAAGGCTGTTCGAATACCGCAACAATGCCTCCGATTGTTGTGAACCCAACGCCTGTCATTTCACTCAGCAGTTCAGAACTCGATTTCGCACTGTGCATTGGAGATAACGTTAATTTTACAGCATCAGGCGCAACGGACTATGAATTTTTCGTGAACTCAACTTCGCAAGGAGTAGCAAGTAGTGCAAGCGTTTTCTCCACAAATTCGCTTTCCAACGGCGCGACGGTTTACGTTGTTGGAACCTCACTCAATTGTCCCGCTTCGTCCAGTGCAATCGGATTCACGGTCTACAATTATCCTATTGTTTCATTTGCAAATTTGGATGATACTATCTTGTGCAATTTTGAGCCATCGAACCTCCAAGCGTCGGGCGCGGACAACTATCAATTTACACTCAATGCCTCACCGTTTGGCATTTCTGGACCGGGTTCAACGTTTACCTCTCCCTTGTTAAATGGATCTGTTGTGGGTGTGATTGGCACAACAAATGGCTGTTCAACTGTCTCAAATGACGACTATACCTTTATTGTGTATCCATATCCCGTTATCTCGACTTCCAGTTCGGCTGGCCCAACTATTTGTTTGAACGATCAAGTTGATTTTACCGCTTCGGGAGCGTTGACCTACGCATATTCCTTGAATGGCATTGAAGTTCAATCGGGAACAACGTCAACATTCGGTACAAACACCGTAGAAAATGGGGATGTGATCACCATTACGGGTTACAACGACGTGTGCAATTCGGCACCTAGCTCCTACTCCTTCGTTGTGAATTCAATGAATTTGGAACTAGCCGTTTCCCCTTCAACCATGGTATGCGCCGGTGATCTTGTAACCTTCACGGCAACTGGTGGCGATCTCTATTCCTTCTCTCTAAATGGCATTTCGCAAGGTGCATTGAGTGCCACTTCAACCTTTGCTTCCACCACGCTGAACGACCTCGACGAAGTGACATTTTCCGCCTTTTCAAACGCAACTTCTTGCGCACAAGACTATTCGACATACGCGATCCTAAACGTGATTGACGCACCAAGCATTGCACCAATGAGTGCCACTACTTTCTGTGCAGGAGATTCCGTTGTTTTGACCAGTAACGCAACCTACGGCAACCAATGGTTCTTGGACGGATTACCCATCGCTGGCGCAACGGATACCACCTTCACCGCTCTTGAGTCTGGAGCATACACGCTCGAAACAACGGCTGGAGGAACTGGAGATCTTTGGTCATTTGGCTACAACGCGAACGGAACATTTGGCGATGCCACAAACTTCAACAATGCCGTGCCAACTCCATCCCTTACTGCTCCATTTTTTGATGAACTTTCAAGTGGTGCCAATTTTGTTTTAGCTGTGACTACAAGCGGACAAGTCTATTCGTGGGGAGAAAACACAGCTGGTCAGCTTGGAGACGGAACATACGTGAGCACCAATGCGCCTCACCTCGTGCCAAGTTTAGCGAATATTAAAACGATTGCAACGTCCGCACAAAGTTCGATGGCCGTAACGAATACTGGATCCGCATACGTTTGGGGAATCAACTCAGATGGTCAATTGTCAACAGGGTCAACCGCTGTGATCAATTTTCCGTTTCTCAATGCATCCTTAACGAATGTGGATTCCATTGCTGGTGGAAAAACCCATTTCGTACTCTTAAAAAATGACGGCACCGTTTGGACGGTTGGTAACAATTCGCAGGGGCAGTTGGGACATGGAAACCTTACGCCGCTTTTTAGTGCTGTTCAAGTTCCTGGTTTGTCTAACATAGCATCCGTCGGAGCTGGCGAATACTCAAGTTTTGCCGTTTCAACTTCTGGAGACTTATATGTTTGGGGAAGCAATGGTAGCGGACAACTTGGGTTGAATGACCTCACAAATCGCCTTTCTCCCGTTTTATCGCCTCTGATGGACGTTAGAAATGTGCAAGGCGGAGCAAACCATACTTTGATATTAACCGAGGAAGGAGAAGTACTTACCACTGGAGCAAACAACTTTGGGCAACTTGGAACGGGCGATTTCTTGCCGCGATTGACGCCTACTTCTATTTCCATGAGTGGTGGATCAGACATTTCCGCAGGTCAATATACTTCCTTGGTGTTGCGCGACGATCGCTCTGTTTTTGGCTTTGGAAACAATGCGGAAAATCAACTTACAGCCTCAAGTAACAGTGCGATTTCAACGCCTGAACACCTCAGTATGCTAGACGGTGTAGACTTCGTGGAAGCAGGCAGATTGACCTCTCATGTTTTGTACAACGAAGCAAAAGTCTGTGCTTCACCAGCAGTAAGCGTGGATGCCATGATCGTTCCAACGGTTTCAATTTCTGCTATGGGTGCGCTGCTCACGACCATCGCTGGGACAAGTTATCAATGGTATTTCGACGGCTCGATCATTCCTGGTGCAACGGATCAATCCTATTTAGCAAATGAAACGGGAGACTTTTCTGTTGAAGTGAGTTTTGCCAACGGGTGCGTCGGCGTCTCCAATCCGTTTCCAATGAGTTTTGTTTCACTCACCGACTTGAGCGAAGTTGTTCTGCGCATTTACCCAAATCCAGCAAGCCATGTCTTGAACATTGAGATCGGAAATTCGCTTGATGGAGCTCTCAAAATAGAAATTCTTGATGCAGCGGGAAGGCTCGTTGATCAGCAAAAAGTGAGTAACGTTGGCACAACCTCAATTGACATTTCAACGTTAGAAACAGGCATGTATCAACTAATTATTTCTAGTGATACGGGTCGAGCAATGGTGCGTTTTGTGAAGGCGGGGTAGGTAGGTTGGATTAGCTCCCTTCACTAACGCTCGGTCTTCAAAAGCTATCGCTTTCTCTTGCTGCTGCCTTCGGCGGTGTTGGATTGTTGGACGCTACGCGTTGGATTATTGGAGAGTTGGAAGATTGGAAGATTCACTTCGTGGCTGCTAGCGCGGTTGGGGCGCTTGAAAAAAAGGTCTTGATCCGTCAAATGACAGATCGGCTTATCTCCGGTTGATCTATTTTTCCCAAAAGGGATTCCATAACAAGTCAAGAAAAGGCACTGCCTTTGAAGAGTTCAAGCCGAACGGGAAGTTCGAAAGCTTGAAAGTAGCCAACATTTCTTGCAGAAATGTTCTGACTTTTTTTGCGGAGAGAGGGGATTAGCTAAGCTGCTTTCGGCTGCGCCTTCAGGTCGAACCCTGGGTTCTCATCCTCCTCTCTCAAACGAAAAATGCCCGATCAAAGATCGAGCATTTTGCGGAGAGAGGGGGATTCGAACCCCCGTTACGTTTCCGTAAACACGCTTTCCAAGCGTGCGCGTTCAGCCACTCTGCCACCTCTCCAATTTATTTTAACCTCGTTCAGGCTCCCGATAACTATCGGGACTGCCACCTCTCCAATTTTATTCTGTGTCAGACCTATACTATCTGTAGGGACTACCACTCCTACATTTTTCATGCAGGGTTGCAAAAATACGAAAATATCCGTTCGTGAATGCGTTTGCTAACTAAGTTCTCCTCGGATATTTTGCCGCAACAATTCAATCGTGTTTTCTCGATTTTCAGCGCCCAAAACAATCATCATCTTTGTGATTGCAGCCTCTGTGGTCAAATCAGCACCGGGAACAACACCTATTTTCTCAAACATGGAGCTCGTTTCATACAAGCCTTGGTGTACTTTACCAGCATTGCACTGCGTGATATTCAAAATATATCCTCCAGCTGCGATGAATTGTGTACACATTTCTTCCAAGGATTTTGAGTGTGGAGCGTTTCCTGCACCGAAGGTTTCAAGCACAATGCCGTCGACGTTCGCGAGATCGAACACGCTTTTGTAAATCGAGAAATCAATGCCTGGATAAATTTTGATCAATCCAATCCGTGTGTTCAATTGCTCATTAAGTGTGAATTCCTGAGTGCATGGTCTGTAAAGCAAATCACGGTTGTACACAATGTCCACACCTGCGGCCGCCAATTCCGTGAAGTTCGGGGATTTGATCGCCTCAAAATTGGATGCGGAGTCCTTCGTGCTCCGATTTCCTCGGTAAAGATGGTACTCAAAATAAATCGCCACTTCCTGTACAATCGAAGTACCATTATTATCCTTCGCGGCAGCTACTTCAATCGCCGTTATCAAATTTTCTTTTCCATCTGTTCGAATGGTTCCAATTGGCAACTGCGAGCCTGTAATAATCACTGGTTTGGTTAATCCGTCGAACATAAAACTCAATGCGGAGGCCGTGTAAGCCATAGTGTCCGAGCCGTGCAAGACCACAAAGCCATCATAACGTTCATAATTTTCCTGAATCCATCGCGCAATTTTGATCCACGCTTGGGGATTCATATTCGAGGAGTCCATCGGCTCTTCAAAGCTTATGGAGGTCAAGTCGACATTCAATCGCTTGAGTTCAGGCACATGATCGGTGATCAAATTGAAGTCGAAGGAACGTAATTTTCCCGTCACGGCGTCGTTGATCATTCCAATCGTTCCGCCTGTATAAATGATGAGTACTTTAGATTTCATGGGCTTAAAATTGGAACAATTCTCGTGCGTTTTGGGTGGTAATTTCCTCAATTTTTGAAAGTGGGAGCACATATACATCCGCTAACTTTTCCGCGACGTGGAGCAGATAACTGCTTTCGTTTCGTTTGCCGCGAAAGGGAACTGGCGGAAGATAGGGTGAATCCGTTTCCAAGACCAAGTGCTTGAGATCAATTTCTTTTAAAACAAGATCCAATTCGGCCTTTTTATACGTCAACACGCCACCAATTCCGAGCTTAAATCCACCGTAATTCAAGGCGTGATTTGCCTGCTCAATGCTTCCTGTGAAGCAATGAAAAACTCCTGTTAGTCGTTCGTCGTTGAGTTCATCAAGGAGTTCAAAAATCGGGTCAAATGCTTCTCGCGCATGAATGACAATGGGAAGTTGCAATTCTTTTGCCCATTCCACTTGTTGTCGAAAGGCAGCAGCTTGTTCCTTCACAAAGGTTGTATCCCAATACAAATCCATGCCCATTTCTCCAACGGCAATGTAATTTCCACTAAAAAGGTGTGCGCGAACAATTTCAAGTCGCTCCTCCCAATCCTCTTTGATGGCTCCGGGATGCAAGCCCATCATGGGAAAGCAATTGGTCGGAAATGCCGCTGCCAAAGCATTCATCGCGTCGATCGTTTCTACGTCAATATTCGGGAGGAGCATTTTCTCAACGCCAGCTTGAATTGCTTTTTGAACAATTTCGTGACGATCTACATCGAAAGCCTCCGAGAAAAGATGCGTGTGGGTATCAACAAACATAGTTAGAACAAAGATATACTCATGCCCATTTGAACGTGATTCAATTGGATACTGCTTGTATTCGAGAACAGGGTATTGAAATTGTAGCTCCCAAACAATGCCCAATTCCGGAATCCAAGTCGAACGTGTGCTGAATACAAGAGGTTGTTTTGGTCTGGAAAACCATAATCTTTGGCAACATTGCGTTCCGCAAATCGACCCGTTACTTCTTTCGAATACAAACTCGTTTGGTACCCGATCTTTCCACCCAAGTGCAGTTTAAAATGCCGCCAACTCTCTTTGTGAAAGCGCAATTCGAGGGGCATGGAAAAACTATGTCCACCCAATGTGCTTTTGCGAAATTCATCCGTAGGTAATTTGGGGGACCAGATTGTAATTCCTGTGGAATCGTTGCCCACTAGGTTTCCATTGTGACGAATCATTGAAAAAGAATGCGAAAGTCCAATCCCAATGGAAACGGTATTTCCTTTGGTGAGGGGAATGTCAGCCATCCAATTGGTATTCAATCCGACAGATGCCCAGTGATTCGTGAAGAGATCTTTGTCGCCAATCCAATCGTTGTAGGTCACATCGAAAATCAATCGATCATACTTTCGAACTTTTTCGAGGATAGCCGGTCTCCATCCCGTAAAAAACCACATGGATCCCGGCCGAAAACGTGATTGGATGCTGTCTTTGCTATCGTATTGCGCATGCGCAGCGAAAATTGTGCTTAAGCAGAGGATGCTGCTAATTACCAGTTGTTTCATTTCTCCATTTTTGTTCCCAGTTCCACGCGTCCCTCACAGCATCTTCCATCGTTCGCGTTGCAGACCACTGTAGTTGTCGCCTTGCCTTCTGCACGTCTGCATATATTTGTTCAACGTCGCCTACTCTGCGTTCGCCATATTTCCAATTCAACCGTTTTCCTGAGATGTTCTCGAATGTATGAATTATTTCCAAGACACTCGTGCCGTTTCCCGCTCCAATATTGATAATTTCATCTGTTTTTGCGGATTGCGTTTCACACCATTCCAATCCTTTGACGTGAGCGCTTGCCAAATCTGTGACGTGAATGTAATCGCGAATACAGGTGCCGTCAGGGGTGTTGTAATCGTTTCCATAAACAGTCAATTGCTCCAAAATTCCAAGCGCGGTTTGCGTTACATACGGCAGTAAATTCGAGGGTTCTCCATTGGGGAGTTCACCAATTTTACCCGACTCATCCGCTCCGACGGGATTGAAATAACGCAATTTCAAGACCTTGAGGTGTGCACTACTACGCACCACATCACTCAAGATTTGTTCACACATTTGCTTTGTTGTACCGTAGGGTGAGTTTGCCGTTTGCATAGGTGTTTTTTCATCCACAATGACCGAATCTTTCGGATCGCCATAAACGGTGCAAGAAGATGAAAAAAGGAAATGTTTAACGGCGTATTTCTCGGCAAGCGTCAAGCAAACGAGTAAACTATTGATGTTATTTGAATAGTATTTGATTGGTTCAGCCACGGATTCAGCCACCGCTTTGTAGGCTGCAAAATGAATAATTCCATCGAAGGGATATTGTTGGAAAATCAATTCCATTTCCGCTTGATTGCATGCATCGATTTCGTGAACGATCACCTTCGTTCCAACAATGGATTCAATTCCAGCAATGATTTTTCGATCCGCGTTGCGAAAATCGTCCACGATAATGGGTGTTCTCCCCTGGCGAATCAATTCCACAACGGTATGCGAACCGATGTAGCCCGCGCCGCCTGTGACCAAAATATAACTCTTCTTACTCATTTTTTCAAAGGTAGTAGATTTACCTTACATTTGAAGCATGGATGATGATGAACGTCATAGAATAGATTTCAAACAGCACACCCTTCCGCCCGTTTCGAAATGGTACATGATCCGCATTATTTTTTATGTGGTGTTTCTGACCTTGGTCGGCTTCGCAATTTATTACCTCCATGGAACCAAGAAAACACCGCCCCCAAAAAAAGATCTAGACAACATCAAAGAAATTCGTGGGGTTAAATTATCTGAATCCGCGTCTGAGGTTTTTCCGAAAGCTGTTTGTAGAAGGAGTACAACTCTTCCTGCGACATAAACGGTGCATTTTCATCTCTAAAATAGCGGTTCAATTGCTGTTCGTCAATGATGCGCGATTTCACGTTTCCTTTCCACTGAATTTCGAAGATCTTTTCGATCCGTTGTTGAATGGTTACGTTGAAAATTGGGCATCCCACTTCGATTCGTCCGTCGAGGTTGCGTTCCATCCAATCGGCGCTAGCGATAAAATACTTCCGATCACCATTGTTGTGGAAAATCAAGTAGCGCGAATGTTCGAGGTAACGACCCACAATACTCCGTACTCGAATGTTCTCGCTTAACCCTTCTTTTTGCGGAATCAAGCAGCACACCCCTCGTATGATCATATCGATCTTCACCCCTGCTCGACCAGCTTTATATAGCAGCTCAATCATTTCAGAATCGACCAAATTGTTCAACTTGATGCGAATGGACGCCTCCTTCCCTTTCTTTGCGTTTTGGATTTCGTTGATGATTAAATCTTCAAATACCTTGCGCGTGGTAAAGGGCGAGACAAAGAGCGTATCAAATTTGTAATTGTTCGTGAAGCCATCGAGGATATTGAAGATTCGATTCACCTCCTCTCCGATCTTCGGATCAATGGTCAACAGACCCATATCCTCATAAATATTGGCTGTTTTTTCGTGGAAATTTCCCGTTCCAATGTAGGATACGAGTAGATCGCCTTTGCTGCCTTCACGTTGAATTTGAATCAATTTTGAATGCACTTTGAGCTTTTCCATTCCGAAGGAGACCTTTGCTCCCGCCTCGCGCAGTTTGTTGGCCCAATAGAGGTTATTTTCTTCGTCGAAACGTGCTTGAAGCTCAATCACCACAAACACTTGCTTGCCATTCAAGACGGCATTGATGAGGGCATTCATCACCTGAGATTGTTTAGCAACGCGGTAGACATTGATCTTAATCGACTTCACTTTTGGGTCGATGGCCGACTCGCGCAGCAAATCCACTACGTGGTCAAATCGTTGATAAGGAAAATGTAGTAGCACGTCTCCTTTGGCGATTTCTTTAAGCAGACTCCGTTTGTTCACCAAACGTGGGTGCCAATTTGCCTTGCGTTTTGGGAATACAAAATCAGCTCTACCAAAATCTGGGAAGGACATGAAATCTTTAAAATTGTGGTATTTCCCTCCCGGAATGGTATTGACACCTTTTTTCAGTCCCAATTTTGACAACAAAAATTTCAACATTTCCTCAGGCATTTCCTCGTCGTACACCAAGCGAACGGGCTCACCCACCTTGCGTTTGTGGATACTTTGGCGAATTTTTTCCATAAAGGAAACCGAAATATCATCATCGATGTCCAACTCGGCATCGCGGGAAAACTTAAAGGTGAATGCCCTGACGTGATCAAAAATGAAAATCGAAAAGATGGAACGCAGATTGAGTCGAATAATATCATCGAGTAGAATGATATTTTGCTGGTCACCCCCCTTCATTTTATAGAACCGCGGAAATTCTTCAGGGATTTTAATCAAAGCCATGCGGCGGCGCATTTTACCCTCCATAAACATTTCAACAGCGAGGTAAATTCCAGAATCCTTCAAATTTGGAAAAGGATTTTTCTTACCCAGAATAATCGGTACAATGGCATGTTTCAATTCTGCGTTGAAATACGCCTCGAGTTCCTCGATTTGTTTCTCAGAAAGGTTTTTTTCGGTGACATGATAGATGTTCTCCTCCTCGAGTTCCCTAAGTATTTTGGTGTATGCCACTTGAAATTTCACCTGTTGGCGCATCACGATGTTTCGAATTTCATCCATCAATTGGGACGGCGTACCCGAAAATCCTTGAATTTCCACTTTGTCGAGTGGGATCAAACGACGGATATAGGCCACGCGAACACGGAAAAATTCATCCATGTTGTTGGAGTAGATTCCTAGAAAGTGCATGCGCTCGATGATGGGAACGTTATCGTCTGAGGCTTCTTGTAAAACGCGGTCATTGAATGACAACCAGCTAATGTCTCTATTGATTAATTGCATAACTCTTCGTAAAATGGCAATTGCGCTAACAAGTTACAAAAAAAAGCCGCTCTTCCTGAAACGGATTGAGCGACTTTAAATTATTTGAAGGATTCAGTTTATACTTTCATACCTCTGACGACACGATCCTTGCGTTTTATTTTCGCCAATTTCTTTTTCATTACTTGAAGATATGCGGTACCACTTGCTGTGGTTGCAAAATAGGTGTAATTGCCATACTCCAATTTCCCTCCTTCCTTCGCTGTCCAATCTGCCAACAAATAATATTTTCCAGAAGACTGACCTTCACGCATTCCAAAAGAAATCGTGTTTCCAACGCCAGGTTCAAAGCGCACGATGATGTTTTCACCGTCCAAACTTTCGAAGACACATTTTGTGCCAATTGGAATAATGATGCGGTCTAGCTCTTTGTTTGAGTTTTGAACAAGTGTTCCGTCCTCTGTCGTTCCTTGGTTTCCAGAACTTTTGCTGCGCTCCAAAAAGATGGATGCAGATGTTATAAATTGAACTTTTGCTAAAGACTTTTCGTCCTTCAAATCAAACTCTTCTTGAACTGCACTAGTGAATGGTACTTTGGTTGCGCAACTAGCGAGGATCAATCCAACAAAAAGAAGTAATGTGTATTTCATGATTGAATTTTTTTTCAAATATACTTATCTCTAGGCAAAAATAGTGCCTAAAGACGAGAATCCGCTAAAAATCAACGAATAATTTATAGCGATGTGACTAGCGCTTATGACATTTATCGCGACCTTATTCTTATTTTTGAGCAGTCCTCTCTAAATGGATTTACATGGCAACGCACGTAGAAAAAATGACCTTTAGTCCGTTTCAGGAGAACACATACATTGTTCACGACAGCACGTACTGTGTGATCATCGATCCGGGTTGTTACGAAAAGCATGAACAAGAACATTTAGCAAATTTCATTGAATCAAAAGGGCTTTCGCCTTTGGCAATCTTGTTGACCCACGCGCATTTGGACCACATTTTCGGGGTTGATTTCGTGCAGAAAAAATACAACTTGGAGGTCTACTTACATGAAAAGGATCTCTTTACCTATAACAGTTCGCCAATGGCTGCTCAGCTCTATGGCTTGAATAAATACGTTCATCCTGAACCTCCGACGAAATTGCTGAATGGCACAGAGCGTTTGGTGTTCGGCGAGATTGAATTTCAGGTGATTTTCACACCTGGACATTGCGTAGGGCATGTGGTGTACTACAACGAAGCGGAAAAGTATGTGATCAATGGTGACGTGCTGTTTCGCGGAAGCTACGGTCGCTACGATTTGCCAGGGGGCGATTTTAATACCTTGCAACGCACAATTTTGAATACGATGTTTGCCCTGCCTGAAGAAACACTCGTTTATAGTGGACATGGACCTGAGACAACTATTCGCGCAGAAAAACAAAGCAATCCCATTTTGTTTGGACACTAAGAAAATCACACATTGAATTAGTCAACTATCTAGGCTGAATGTGATCATCATTACCCCCTTTGGTGTCGGAAAAAAATGAAGCATGACCAACTGCCACACTTCATTTTTCAATTCTTTTTTCAACGAGTGAATGAACTCAATTCAAGTCGCTGTATTACTTTAAACAGCATAAACTTGGCTCAAGAATGTTCGAATATCGGTTGGTTTACGGCCCAAAAGGTGTTCGAGATCTGAACCCACTGTTTCCAATTCTCCATTCGCTTGAGCAACCGCAAAGCCTGTAAACAAGCCAATGTAGTCCGCAGGGACACCATGTTCCGTTAAAGTTTCTGCATACTGATCTGCCGTTGGTGAGATATAATTGATTGTTTTCCCTTTAATTTCAGATAGCTTGTGCGCAACATCTTTATACGAGAAGGCTTCATGACTGGTTAACTGATATGTTTTTCCTGCATGTTGATCACTGGAAAGGATATTCGCTGCCGCTTCAGCCATTTCCGAACGCAACACGGCTCCCACTCTCCCATCGCCGGCCGGCAAATAAATGACACCTGATTCCGTCACATTTTCACCCAAGAAAGCCGGTACAAAATCCATGTACAGCGTATTCTTGAGGATCGTATACTGCAATCCGCTTTCTTTCAACCATGCTTCTGTTCTTAAGTGGGATTCCGAAACGATCCAAAGTGGTGAGGTTTCTGTTTCATCTTTTCCAAGAAAACTAGTGTACACGACGTGCTTTACGCCTGCTTCCTTTGCTGCCATTACTACATTCTCGTGCTGAGCACTGCGATTCATCACATCACTGCTTGAAACAAAAAGTAGTTTTTCGACATCATTGAACGCGTCTATCAAAGAAGCATAATTATCGTAATCGCCTTTTCGAATCACCAATCCTTGTGCTTTGAGATCGTCTGCTTTTTCTTCGTCTCGCACCAATGCAATAATATGGTTTGAAGAAATGCCGTTTTTTAATAGGAAGTCAATCGCTGACTTTCCAAATTGCCCTGTTGCTCCTGTAACTAAAATCATTTTTTTTGTATTTAACGTTAAATTATTACTTTTGTAACACAAAGTAACTAACAATAGTTTATTAAAGTAACTTGTTACCTTTTGGTAACTTATAAAATACTGGTAACAAAATGGTAACTATAGCAGCTAAAAACAGTGAAATTAAATGCCCAGTAACGGGTATGCTTCAATTAATTGGTGGCAAATGGAAGCCAGTCATCTTGTATTGCATTCGCTCAGAAAAAAGGCGTTTCGGTGAAATATCGGCGCGGATTCCGAACCTATCCCGAAAAGTCTTAACGCAACAATTGAAAGAGCTAGAAGAAGATGGTTTAGTATCCAGAAAACAGTTCAATGAAATTCCACCTAGAGTTGAATATGAATTAACTGAAATTGGTAAAAGTCTCACTCCCGTGCTGAACGAAATGGAAAAATGGGGTTTGAAACACATAATAAACAAACAATAAATCTTGATGTTTGAGATTGTTCGTAATCATCCTTAACTTTCCAATCTTATGACTGATCAATTTTTAGCAAATACCTCACAAATTTCCTACTCGTTGGATTTTTCTGATAAACGTGTGTTTAGCGATCTCCATGAAATCGACTTGTCGCCGGAGAAAGGCGAAATAAAATGGTTAAACACGTATGGCATGAACTTTCGAGATGCCTTGAAAGATGTTGCTAAGCAGAATAAATTGGATGATTTCGTGATCAAATTGTTGGCAGATCCGACCCATCCAAACAAAGTAATCGAGTTGGAAAACATGATGTTTGTTTCACTGCGCGTGCTCAAAACCCAACGCGTCAATTTTGAAGACGAACAAATGATGTTTATGGTTTCATCGAATTTTGTGTGGAGCATTCAGGAACAACCGGGTGATCACTTTGGCTGGATTCGGGAGCGCATTCATACAGGTACGGGCATCGTGCGAAAGAAAAAAGCGGATTATTTGCTCTTTTTGATCATCGAGTCAATTGTCGACAATTACCATGAGACCTACCATAAATATACGGGAGATACCATTGACTCGATGAAAACTTCAATTGTTAAACCAACACCAGAATTTACGCAGTATGTTGAAGAACTGAAGAGTCAGCTGTTTCGCTTCAAAAAGGCGTCCATGAGTTTGCGCGACACGATTGTGAAATTGGAAAATGTCAATATCACCGGAATGCGCACCAATTATTTTAGCGAATTAAAGGAACAAATCAACAACTTAATTACTGATATTGAATTCGATTTTCAAGAATTGGAGAGTAAAATGAACCTCATTTTTAGTATTCAAGGTCACCGTTTGAACGAGGTGATGAAGACTTTAACTATGTTTTCCGTTGTTTTCATTCCACTGACATTTATTGTGGGGGTGTACGGGATGAATTTCGACGTCATGCCTGAATTGCGCATGAAATACGGCTATTTCTTCCTCTTGGGCGCAATGTTTGTCGTCTCCATGATCAGCATTTGGTTTTTCCGACGAAAAAAATGGTTTTGAGCGCGTACGTTCACATACTTCGATCGGGTCAAATTGCTTACTTTTAACCCATGCGCATCGCTGTCAATACACGGTTTTTACTTGCTTCAAAAATGGAGGGCTTCGGTTGGTATACCTTCGAAATTGTTAAGCGATTGGTTGAAAATCATCCCGAACATGAGTTCATTTTCTTCTTTGATCGGCCGTTTGATCCAAAATTTGTGTTTGGCGCAAACGTGACACCCGTTGTGCTCAATCCGCCAGCTCGGCATCCTGTTTTGTTTCGAATTTGGTTCAATTATTCGGTTCGACGTGCGCTAAAAAAACACAAGGTAGATCTCTTCTTTTCACCGGATGGCTTTTTGTGTCTCAAAACAAATGTTCCGCAAGTCGGTGTGATTCACGACATCAATTTTGAACATCATCCTGAGGATCTACCCACTTCTGCACGGAACTATTTACTGAAGTTTTTTCCAAAGTTTGCGCGTAAAGCAAGCCATTTGATCACCGTTTCCGACTATTCGAAGCGCGATATTTGTGCAACTTATAACATTCCTCCCTCAAAAGTAACAGTCGCTTGGAACAGTGCTTCCGAAGCATTTCAACCACTGGCAGCGGATGAAAAAGAAGCCGTTCGAGCACAGTATGTTGGTGGTAAAAACTACGTGTTGTTTGTGGGTGCACTCCATCCACGAAAAAATGTAAAACGACTGATTGAAGCCTATTCCAATTTATTGGCTGAAAACCCTGCGTTCGACTACGAATTGTTGATTGTGGGTGAAGCTCTTTGGAAACGTTCAGGATTTGATTTGAACATCGATGATCGGGTGAAAGCGCACATTCATTTCACGGGACACCTTCCGTTGAACGAATTAGCACGGGTGATGGGCACAGCCTCTATTTTTGCCTTTGTGCCTTATTTCGAGGGGTTTGGAATTCCTTTGGTGGAGGCAAGCGATGCGGAACGCCCATTTTATCGGGTAACTTGACTTCACTTCCAGAAGTTGCGGGTGATGCGGCACGCTATTGCGACCCCATGAATGTTGATGATATTACGCAAAACTTGCGCGAATTGTGTGAAAACAAAGCACTTCAATTGGAACTTTCTGAAAAGGGATTGGAACGAAGTAAACTATTTTCTTGGGACAAATCAGCAAGCGCTGTTTGGGAAGTTTTGATTTCAGTATATCAAAAAAATGCGTAGTCCGTTAACTTGTTGATGCCCGAATAGGAACTCAGGTTACTACGCTGCCGCAACGTAATAGGGTGAAATCATCCAATAAACAACCACCCCACTCACAGCAACAAACAACCAAATTGGGAAGGCAAAGCGCGTCCATTTCTTGTGTCGCTCGAAGTCGCCCGTCCACGCCCACAAATAAGCAAGGAGTACAAGCGGGATCACAATCACACTGAGTAAAATGTGCGTCACGAGCAATGGATAATAGATAAAACCAACACTACCGAGGTACGGAGTTGGATCGGAGGTTATGTGGTACGCCACGTAACAACCCAAAAACAAAATCGAGAAAATGAGACTTGTTCGCATTAACAAGCGATGAAGTCCACGGTTTCGTTGTTTGATTGCTATCAGAGCGAAAATGAGCAAACCAGCGGTTAATCCATTAATTGTCGCGTAAATGGGCGGTAAAAACGAGAGGTCAACACCATCAATTCGAATGGAAAATAAAAGAGCAACAACAATCGGGATGAGAACCGAAACGGTATAAATGAGTTTTTTAGCGCGTGCAATTTTACTTTGATCCTTCAATTCCATATTCATGTTTTAATAATTTTCTTAAATCTTTCTCGAGCTGATTGACTTGCTGCGTATCGGTTCCAACGTAGACACCGCGAACGATTCCTTCTTTATCCACCAAGGTGAATGCGGGCGAATGTGCATATCCTCCAGCGGCTTCTTCATCAGCGTTTACGTGCACCAAAAAGGAATTGATTCCAAGTTCGTGTGTTTCAGCTTCATCACCCGTTAGAAATTGCCAATTTTTTGCGGTAATTCCATAGTGCTTCATGTATCGTCGCAAAACACTAGGCTGATCGTGACGTGGATTAATGGAAAATGATATGAATTGAATGTCGTTCTCCAAATCTTTTGTCATAGCCTGAAGCCGTTTCATCTGCGTTGTCATTGTTGGACAGATCGTTGGACAGGTGGAAAAGAAAAAATCGGCAACCCAAATTTTCCCTTTCATGTCCGCGGACTTCACACGGACTGAATCTTGGTTCAAAAAGCTAAATGCCGGAATGGTTGGATAAATCGTATCTTCAATTTCCACTCCATCCACTGTTTTGTATTCAATATCAAATTGTCCGAAACGGGGAAGAACACGTACTTTTGGGTCTTCACCGCAGGACGAGATGATTGCCACAAGGAGGATCAGGCTAAAAATGAATTGTCCTTTTTTCATGAATGATTACTGATTTTGACGCCGTTCCTTTTTTTCTTTGTCATACACTTTTAGTAGGAGCGCGACGTGTTCCTTCATGCGCCGAACCATTCCTTCCGAGTTTCCTGGAAGCACCATGCGCAAGTGATTTTTCTTGTCTATCAGGAGCATGAGTTCTTGGTACCCTTCGCCACCAAATTTATCCTCTCCATTTTGCAAAAGGGTTTGGTTGTTGTGTTGAATATCGTAGATGGATTTAGAATCTCCCGACGCCACATACCAGATTTCGGGATCGTATTCTTCCACACGGTCTTTGATCATTGCAGCAACTTGGCTAACATCTTTCACCGGATTTCCCTTACCATCTGTCACAAAAGAGATGATTCTCACGGAACCCAATTTCTTTTTGCTTTTGCGCACATTTTGGAAAATGTGTTGATCCACGTGCCAGAATGATATTCCGCAGCTATCTGGACATTTAGGTTGAAGTACATTGATCAATACGACATTGTCTTTGAAGTCTTCAGAGGTAAATTTCTTACCTCGAGCATCGGTAAAGGAATAATTGATCACCTTTCCGTAATCGTCTGGGACTTTAAATTTGTGTTCGCAACGGCGTGCGCCAACCAATCCAATTACGATCAAAAAAAGAGCCGGTCCAAATAAAAGAGAAAGTGCAAGTATCCCCTTCATTCGTCCGGCAGTTCTTTTTTGTGCCATTTGGTATAGCCTTAAGCTCCGTGTATGGTCCACACCTCGTTGAGTGCAGATCCTTCATACAAAGCAATGAAAATCAAATAAGCAATGAATAAAATGTAGGGAACGAGAATCACGTATTTCATGGCTTTTCGTTCTTCTCCAAGGTGCATAAATACAAGTACGATATAGGCTGCTTTCACCAAGGTAAGCACGATGTATCCTATTTTTATACTTGCCCATGCCCAAGATGTTTCACCCAATTCTGTTTTTGTCCATACAACTCCAACCAGTACTTCTACGAAGGTAATCAACGTCAAAATCGCTGTTACTTTCCAAATATTTCGTCGAATTTTTTTCCCTTGCTCCTCACTGTGGTGAGCGTGCAATGAATATTCTATAACGTCGTCTCTTAACATAATGTACGTGTATTTCGATTAAACAAGATAAAAGAAGGTAAATACGAATACCCAAACAAGATCGACAAAGTGCCAGTACAATCCCGTTTTTTCAACCATTTCGTAGTGACCGCGTTTGTGGTATACTCCTCTAATCACACCCAAACAAATAATGATGTTGATCATTACTCCTGAGAATACGTGGAATCCGTGGAATCCTGTTATGAAGAAGAAGAATTGCCCATATTGTTGCGGACCGTACTCGTTTTGTTCCAAATTTGCACCATAAATGACGCGGCCTTTCTCGCCAGTGCTGATTGCTTGACTATAGAGTTTCGCAGCTTCCGCATGATTTTCTACTCGATCTCCGGCTTTGTATTTTCCTCCCGCTTCTTTGATCACGAGCACCATGTCTTTGTTGTCTTTCTTCGCGAAGTTTGCTTTAGAGCCATCGTGAAGTGTGATCACTGTACCTTTCAATCGACCATCTGCTGCTGCGTGTCTGAATTCGTGACCCAAATCAACATCTTTGCTTGTGATTACGTCACCTTTTTTGTGGTGGTGACCTGCCTCAAATACACTAAAGTTTTCAATTTCACCCCATTCACCGTGAACGATAGCCATGGAACCGTCTTCCATTTCCACTTTACCAAATTCAGATCCGTGTATAAAGTGAGACCATTCCCATGCTTGCGAACCCACGAAGAAGAAACCTCCGATGATGGTAGCAACCATCCATTTCACAACACCTTTTTTATCCATTCGGTGACCTGCTTCCACTGCCAATACCATCGTTACCGACGATACGATGAGGATAAAGGTCATCAATGCTACATAAAGCAATGGGTAACCATGTCCAAGGAAGGGCATGGAATTAAATGTTTCCTCGCCAATTGGCCACATATCCGTACACGCATGACGTGTATATCCATACGCGATGAGCAAACCACCAAATGTCAGAGCATCTGACACAAGGAAGAACCACATCATGAGTTTACCGTAGCTCGTGCTAAACGGAGAAATCTTACCACCCCACAAGGTTTTGGAATCTAATTGTTCTGAAGCATGTCCTGACATCCTAAAAAATTTTTATGCAAGTTTAATGAATAAAAAGCAAAAAGAGTAACAAAATGACCCATAATAGACCTAAAAAATGCCAGAAAATTCCTGTCATTTGAAGTCGTATGGTGTTGTCTGAGTTTATTTTGCCTGAAAATGAGAATATTACGGCTCTTATCAAGAATAAAACTGTGACGATCACATGCAACAAATGCACGAATGTAATGATATATAAAAAGGAGGAAGAGGTGTCATACGTTTCCATGGCTTTGACTTGCATGTATGGCGACAGCTTAGCTCCCTTCCAACGCAATTCGCGATTCACGTAATTCAGTTCCTTTCCTTTGTAAAACACGTGAAAATCTTTCCCCATTTCCCCGCGCGCATAGAAATCACCCCGTCCGTCACAGATGTTTCTTGCTAAAAAGAATAAGCGCTCGGCATCCAATTTTGTGAGTTCTTCGCCTTTTGTTGTGATCAACTTGTTGCCCTTGAGTGTCAATTCGGTGCTATTGAAAAGCAGTTTGTGTTTGCCATAATTGCTTACTTTGAACCGCATTTCTTTGTCTGGTGACGTAAATTGCCGCATGAAATCTTGCAAATCCTTCATCTGTGCGGTGTTCAATTTTTTTCCACTCAACAAATAATCGTTTCCATTCACCTCGTAGTATTCACCTTGTTTTTCGATTTCAAAATAATCGCCGTATCTACCATCCGTAACAAGAATGCGATTGAAACTGAAATGTATGCCATTGTCGACCAATTGACCATACCCCTTGAATTGAAAATAGACAAAACCCAATCCTAAAATGAGGGTGATTCCCATCATAACTTTGAGCGCTTGTGTTTTTCCCGCTTTAACAAAACGTAACGCTAAAATAAGCGTCAAACTGCTCACCAAAATCAGGATGGTGCTGATCCAAAATGAGGATGGAAATGGGATTTTAAGCCAAAAGGCATCACCCATGGAAACAACATAGGCAGAAATAAATCCTGCAAAAAGCATCACGACACTAAACATCCCAACATAAACGATGTTCAATTTTGCTTTATCTACTTGTTCTTTATTCCCGTCTGAAAAGGTTTCACGATTTTTCATATTGCTTGTAGAATTTTTTCGAAGTTCTCTGTTTTGTCAAAGACATATATAAATTGAATGACAGGAAGGTAGATGAAGGAGGCGAACATCAGCATTCGCGCGTCTTTGTCGTCGCATGAAGTAAACAATTTGAAGGCGTACCAAAAGAAAGCGCCACCTAAAAGTGTTGCGAGAATCATGGAAGTCCAACCTGTCCAGCCTAAAATCCAAGGCATTAAGCTAAATGGAATCAACAAGAGTGAATAAAACGCGATCTGAAAAGCTGAATTTTTTGATTTCCCTTGTTTAGAGGGAAGCAGTGAAAATCCACCGCTTTTATAGTCGTCGTATGAAACCCATGCGATTGCCCAGAAGTGAGGGAATTGCCACGTAAATTGTACAAAAAAGAGAACACCTGGAATCAAGTCGAAGGTATTTGTATAAGCTATCGCTCCCAACATCGGAGGAATGGCACCTGGAAAAGCACCAATAAACACGGCCCAAGGAGATTTCCGCTTCATGGGGGTGTACATAAATACATACGAAACGTAGGCTGCTAAACCGAGGAGTGCCGATGATAAATTCAGCATGTAAAGCATTCCTGTTCCGACAACTAAGCAAAGTATGACAATGATATACGCCTCAGTGAGCGACATTTCACCGCGTGGCAACGGTCGTTTTGAGGTACGGTTCATCAATTTATCGAGGTCTCTTTCCCAAATTTGATTCGAACCGTTCGACGCTGCCGTTACGAGTAAACCACCTACCAACAAGAGCATGATTTGTTTCCAATCTGAGCCGCCAACAAACAAATAGCCTGAAAGTGCGGACACTACAACCAGTGCGGACAAGCGGAACTTCGTGAAAATCAAATAGGATTTTACCTTACTCGGAACTTTTTCTATGTGTTGTTTGTTGTCCATGAAGGTGTTTTACGCCACAAAAATAGTCATTTTTTGTACGTTTGGTGTTGGATTTTTGGATTATTGGAACCTTGGATTTTTGGAACGCTGGAAACTTGGATTGACCTCGTCGCCAACTACGTCTTAGGAAGGTTTGAGGGAATACCACAAAAAAAGGAACCAAATCATGTGATTTAATTCCTTTGATAATATGATCTGTTATTTCGATTAACAATTCGAATAATCTAATAATCCAGCAATCTAACAATCCAATAATCCTATAAAATCAACATCGCGTCTCCGTACGAGTAGAATTTGTATTTTTCTTTGATTGCCGTTTCGTATGCTTCCATCATCAGATCGTGTCCACAGAATGCTGAAATCATCATCAACAAGGTAGAAAGTGGTGTATGGAAATTCGTGATCAACGCATCCGCAATACTGAAATCATAAGGCGGGAAAATGAATTTATTGGTCCAACCTTCGTATGGTTTTAACAATCCGTCTGTCGAAACAGATGTTTCAATTGCACGCATGGAAGTTGTTCCAACGGCAAATACTTTTTTCCTGTTCGTTTTCGCAGCATTGACGGTGTCCGCGCATTTCTCAGAAATGATCATTTGCTCGGAATCCATTTTGTGTTTGGTCAAATCTTCCACTTCAACAGAGCGGAACGTTCCCAAGCCAATGTGCAAGGTCACTTCAGCAAAATTCACCCCTTTCAATTCGAGGCGTTTCATCAATTCTCGAGAAAAGTGCAATCCAGCTGTAGGTGCTGCAACTGCTCCTTCTTCTTTGGCATAAATGGTTTGATACCGGTCGTGATCGTCCTTTTCAACGCTTCGTTTGATGTATTTTGGAAGCGGTGTCTCACCCAAATCGGTGATTTTTTGCTTGAACTCCTCGTAAGGTCCGTCAAACAAAAAACGCAAGGTCCGTCCACGTGAAGTGGTATTGTCGATCACCTCAGCCACAAGTGATTCGTCGTCGCCGAAGTACAATTTATTTCCAATTCTAATTTTTCGTGCAGGATCTACTAACACGTCCCACAAAAGACTTTCGCGGTTCAATTCGCGCAACAAAAAGACCTCGATCTTTGCTCCTGTTTTCTCCTTGTTGCCGTACATACGCGCTGGAAAAACCTTCGTGTTGTTCATGATCATCACGTCGTCCTCGTTCACATACTCCAATAAATCCTTAAAAAGTCGGTGCTCAATTTTACCTGAATCTCTGTGAATCACCATCAAACGCGCTTCATCGCGGTTTTCACTTGGGTACTCCGCAACCAATTCATCTGGTAAATCGAAGTTAAATTGAGACAATTTCATTTTGTTCATACGACGCTTGCTTTGTTTTATCTCTGCAAAATGGTTGACCATTAAGTGCAGGGGGTGCAAAGGTAATAAAGATTTTTTGGATTATTGGATTGTTGGATTGCTTGAAAGCTGGTAGAAGTCTAAAAATCCGATAATCCAATGATCCAATGATCTAATGATCTAATGATCCTCTCTAATCCACCCGATCCACTCTTCGACAGATTTGCTGTCCTCAATGGACAAGTCGCCTGAGCGGGTTCTGCGGAGTTCAATGAGCGTACCACCAGATTGGAGGCGTTTCCCAAAATCATGCGCAATGGAGCGGATGTAGGTTCCTTTGCTGCACACCACTTCAAAACGCACTTCAGGCAGATTGCTCGCATCGATCGTGAAATCTTCAATTGTCACTGAGTTGGATTTCATTTCAACCTCCACACCTGCCCGTGCTAAATCATACGCACGTTTTCCATCAATCTGCTTAGCAGAAAAAACAGGTGGAACTTGCTGCTGTTCTCCCAAAAAGGAAATTCGAGCGGCCTCAAGATCGGCGGCTGTGATGTGATCAATTGGAAATGTTTGATCGAATTCAGTTTCTAAATCAAAGGATGGTGTTGTTTTGCCAAGGAGAATTGTTCCCGTATAGGTTTTCGTTCCCACCATGATATCGTTGATCTGCTTCGTGTGTTTACCGATGCACAAAACAAGAAGTCCCGTTGCCAAGGGATCAAGGGTGCCTGCATGTCCAACCTTGATTTTCTTTACGCCCAACTGTTGTTTGAGGTTCCACCGAATTTTGTTCACCACGTCAAAAGATGTCCAATTCAACGGTTTATCAATGAGAATGGTGCTTCCTGCAGCAAATTCTTCGAGTCGCTGCGCCGCAGCCTTAATGTGATCCGACATCTTATGCGAAAGTTGTCCAGCAGATGGTTGCAATTCCTGCCGCGAGACAGTAATAAGCGAAGTAACTCAATTTGCTTCGTTTCACGATTTTGATCATCCACGTACACGCGATAATTCCTGTGATGAAAGCTGTGGCGAATCCAACTGCATAGACCGTTGACGAGATGTTTGATTCAGCCAATTCTTTGGTGAAATCGGCACTGAGCATGTCTTTTGCTACTTTCCCAAGAATCAACGGAACCACCATTAGAAAGGAAAATTTCGCTGCTTTTTCACGATCAATTCCCAAGATCACCGAAGTACCAATGGTTGCGCCTGAACGGGAAATTCCCGGTAAAATGGCGATCATTTGTGAAATTCCGATTACAATAGCATGTGTAAATGAAACGTCTTTTCCTGTTTTTTTTGAGCGACTTGCTATAAACAATAACGCCCCAGTGAGGACCAGCATCAAACCAACGAGTAAAATTTTCCCGCTGAAAAAAGTCTCGATAAATTCATCAAAAAACACTCCAACAAACGCGGCTGGAATCATTGAGACGACAATTTTCGCAGCAAATAGAAATTCTTCGTTGACTTTGAATTGAAACAAACCTTTAAAAATGCGTGCAACTTCTTTCCAAAAGACGGCAATTGTACTGAGTGCGGTAGCAAAATGGAGCACCACGGTGAGCATCATGCTGGATTTTCCTGTGAGGTCGTGACCTTGGATTGCCTTTACAATTTCAAGGTGACCACTACTGCTCACGGGTAAAAACTCCGTTAACCCTTGAATGATTCCAAGTAAAATCGCTTCGAGTAAACTCATTTAAACTAGTTTGCAGGATCTGTGCCTGTCGTTTTAGGCTTGCGCATAATCGCGTAACCGATGATCACAAAACCTGCCACAATAAGCATCGGTGAAAGTGTGATTCGAACGTGAGAGAACAATTCAGAGGCATCGAATGCATTCAAGCTTTTCGCGGCACCGCCGATCATGAGCATGTATCCTAGCACGTTGATCGCTAAACCGATCAAAAGTATTCGATAATTGAGGTGACTGAATGAAAAAGGAGCTGTTTTGCTAAACTCTTTCAAATTGACTTTTGTGTGTTGAGCGGGAGCAACGACTTTCTCAACTGGAACTTCGATCATATCGGTGTCAAGCATGTCTGCTTTTTTACCTTTTGGGGTGGACTGTTTCTTACTCATGCCCCAAATTTAATATAAATCGTCTAATTTCATTCTCAAATATTTGTTAAGAGCCAACCAAGTTGAAATATAAGAGATCACAACGCCAAAAACGAGTAGTGTACCAAGGAGCATGAAGAAGTGTTTGAGGCCCAATTCAATTTCCACGGAGTCCACTAAATTGTTGATTGCATAGAAGAGCACGAGCACTAGAGACATTCCAAAAACGCCGCTAATTAAGCCCATTCCAACGGATTGCAGCAAAAACGGACGGCGAATGTACTTTGAAGTGGCACCTACCAATTGCATGGTTTTGATGGAAAAACGCTTGGAATAAAGCGCAAGTCGAATGGTGTTATTGATCATCGCAAAGGCAACAATTGTTAACAACATTGCGACTATGGCAATGAGCCAAACGAACTGCCGAAAGCCAAGATTCACACTTTTGACCATGGCTTTATCGTAGTGAAATTCATCAATTCGATCGCTATACGTCGCCATTAATTTGGTGCGAATGGCCTCCAATCCTTCCAAATTGGCGTGTTGTTCTTTGGGTTTAAAACTAATGGTAGGTGGCATCGGGTTTTCGTTGCCAAATACTTCCAAAATATCGCTGGCATCCTGTCCAGGCTCCTGAAACGTTTCGAGCGCGCGCTCCGGCGACACGAAATAGACCTCGTGAAATTCGTCCCACGTTTTGAGTTCTTGCTCCACTTGCTTGATGTCTGCTTCGTTCAAATGTGCCTTAAAAAACAGGTCACACACCAAGCTCTCTTTCGATTGCGTTTGCAACTTTTCCAAGCCCAAAACAGCAGAACCCACGAGCCCAATCACAAACAGCACCAAGGAAATCCCGATGATGGTGGAAATGTAACTCGTTTTTACACCCCGCTTATTGTATTTTTCGACGCCTTCGCCCATGGCGTAAAAATAATCAAAGTTCGATTGGGTGAACGGGGTGGGTGGGTGGAGTTATTCATAGTGGATTGTTGGAATGGAAAGATGGCACTTCGGAAGGCTCAGTGACCAAGATTGGAAATTGGCGCTCGAATACTCGGTACTCGGTGGATCCGACGCTAAGCACCTGAGATTCGATACCATAAATGCGGTATTTGGTCCGTTGTATGTTCTTTTGAGCATGATATAATCACCTATTAATCAGCGTATTTAATTTAGAATAAGTTCCGATACCACAAATAGGGTATTGTTTAGAATCATTCTACTTAAGAAGTTTGCAAGAAAAAAAATGAGACATACATACACATTTGCATGCTTACTTTTCGTTCAGTTAACAACTCAGGTTGTAGTTGCACAGGAGAACCCAGAACTTGAACTAAACGAAGTTTCCGTTTATGGAAATCAAACCAATAAATTCAAAGATGATTCGACCACAATAGTTGGGAAACTTCCATTGAAGGATCTAGAAAATCCGCAGGTATACAACAGCGTGAAGCGTGAGCTGATTGAAGAACAAAACGTCACCAATTTAAACGATGCCTTAAAAAATGCAACAGGCATCACGCGTTTGTGGGAGTCTACGGGTCGAGGTGGCGATGGTGCTGAGTTCTACACGCTGCGTGGTTTCGCCGTTCAACCATCCATGGTCAATGGGCTACCGAGCATCAACAATGGTGTGATGGATCCTGCCAACATTGAATCTATTGAGGTCATTAAAGGTCCATCTGGAACACTGTTTGGAAGTCCTACCATTTCGTACGGTGGACTGATCAATATAACCACCAAACAAGCCATGCTTCGAGATCGCGGAACGTTTTCGTATACCCTTGGCAACTTTGGACTAAATAGAGTAACGATCGACGTGAACCGCGTCATGAATGAAAAAAATGCGGTGCGCCTCAATGGAGCGTTTACGAACCAAAACAGTTTCCAAGATGCTGGCTTCAAACGATCGTACTATCTCGCGCCCTCCTTTCTTTTCAAGTTCAATCAAAAGTTAAGTTTCTTAATCAATACCGAATTCAATTCTACCCAAGGAGCCAACGCACCGATGATTTTTCTTAGCCGGTTTGCACCCGTTTCATTCAGTGAAATTGATCTATTCGAACGAAATTACAACCGTTCATTCACATCGAACGATCTTATTATGACTAATAAAACAGTAGGGATTCAGGGTCAAGCAATCTACAAATTCAACAAAAATTGGATCTCGCAAACCGCCATTTCAAGCAGCATTGCGACCACCAATGGCTATTATCATTACTTGTGGGATTTAAGTGATGGTGCGTCCTTTTATCGATACATTTCAAAACGAAACGGTGAGACACAAACGGTTGATATTCAACAAAATTTCATGGGCGATTTCCACATCGGAACTATGCAAAACAGAATCGTTATCGGCGTAGACTTCTATCAATCGGATATCAAAAACAGCAGTACTGGTTGGGTAGGCAATGGCATTGTAAATCTTGCAACTGAAGAAGATTCTGGGATTCTCACGCAAATAGGTGTCGATAGCTTGTTGGTTGGATCCTTCGAAGGTGAATCTAAAGCGTCGAATAGAATCATGAGTGCATACATCTCAGATGTAATCAATCTGCTTCCTTCACTGTCGGTTATGGCAAGCATCCGTTTGGATCATTTCCATGGAAGCACAGCGTATTGGTCGACGGATGAAATTGAAAGTCAAATAGCCCTTTCACCAAAGTTCGGTGTGGTCTACCAACCACTGAAAGACAAGTTGTCCCTTTTCGCCAATTATATGAACGGCTTTACCAATGTTGCACCAGTAGAAGTCGCAGATCTGGATGGATCCAATGTACGAATGCAAGCTTTCGATCCAGAACATGCCAATCAAGTTGAAGCGGGAGTCAAAACGGATCTTTGGAAAAATAAACTTTCTTTGACAGCCAGCTACTACTCCATTCTAGTTTCCAATAAACTCATGCAAGACCCAGAGAACGTAAACAATACAATTCAAGGCGGCGAAGTATTGAGTAAAGGAATTGAACTTAGCTTCATCGCAAATCCACTTCGAGGATTGAATGTGGTTGCTGGTTTTAGTTTGAATGATGCCGAAGTGACGAAAGACAATGCCACTTCGGGCTATCTTGGACTTCGTCCTGAAGAAGCCGGTCCTGCGCAATTAATAAATTTTTGGGTTAGTTATGTCCTACCGACAACAAAGTTGAAAGGGTTTGGACTGGGTTTTGGGGGAAATACGGCAAGCGAGCATAAATCACTGAATAGATTGGTTTCTGGTTCCTTCACCCTTCCAGCTTACCAAGTTTTCAATGCTTCGATTTTCTATCGTTTTCGGAATATTGACCTTTCTCTTCGGGTAAACAATCTACTCAACACGAAGTATTATACGGGTTGGTCGGGTGTCACTCCGCAGCAATTGCGCACCCTTTCATTCAAATTTGGTTACACTTTTTAATTGACCCAAATGCGAAATAAACTCAGAAAATTACATCTTTGGCTCGGTATGATTACCGGGCCAATTGTGTTCATCGTAGCCCTAACTGGTGCCATTTATGCCTTTCAGGAAGAAATTCAGAATAGTACACAAGCTTATCGCTTTACAAGAATACAGGATAAGAAATTTCTACCACCGTCAGTGCTCATTCATGCAGCGAATAAAGTGAATCGAAACAAGAAGGTACACGCCGTGATGTATCACGAAAAAGGCAAAGCTGCCAAGGTGATTTATTACAGTTATGAACAAGACTATTATGATTTTGTTTACGTGAACCCCTACACCGCAAAAGTACTAGGGATTCATGATGTGACACATAGTTTTTTTGGTTGGATCTTGGATGGGCACTTCAATTTATGGTTGCCTCAGCCCGTTGGTTCTGTTATTGTTGCTACGTCTACACTCATTTTTATGCTTGTAATCATTTTGGGATTGATTTTGTGGTGGCCGAGGAATAAGCACAACAGAAGTCAGAAATTCAAGGTCAAATGGAAGAGTAAATGGCGTAGAAAGAACTATGATCTTCACAGTGTTGTTGGTTTTTATGCGATCATTTTTGCACTCCTCTTTGCCACAACAGGACTCGTTTGGGGTTTTGAATGGTTCAAGAATGCTGTCTACTTCACGGCTTCAGGTGGTCAAAAAATTGTCCCCTACTCAGAACCAATTTCTAAGGTGAGTGGCGATCCAAACGACGCACCCATCGACCGAGTTTGGACGGAAATGAACAAACGATATCCAAACGCAGAGTGGATCGAAGTACATATTCCGCACGATAGCATTCATTGTGTGGCCGCCAATGCCAATCCGGATGCTACCACCTATTGGAAAACGGACTATCTCTACTTCGATCAGAAAACCTTGGAAACCCGCCCTGTTAAGCACCAATACGGCAAACTTTCAGAGTCAAAATTCGCCGACACACTCATGCGCTTGAACTATGACGTGCATGTCGGAAGCGTTTTTGGATTTCCAGGAAAACTCATCATGTGTTTGTTCAGTCTGCTCATCGCGTCACTACCGATAACGGGATTTTTGATCTGGTATGGTCGGAAGTATAAGGTTGGGAAAATGGAAAGACTGAAAGATTGAAAAATGAGGAGATTGAAAGAGTACTTTAATTCAATTTTTCAATTCAAAAATCTTTCAATCCAAATTCCAACACCGGCGAAGCCAGCAACGCATTTAGTCCCCCCTTCGGGCTACACCATCCGCATCAAATCTTCCTTACTCAACTGTTTCAAAATACTCGCGGCCGTGTGCACGAGGTCTTGCACCAGTTGGTTCTTGCGGGATTGCAATTCCATGATTTTTTCTTCGATCGTATTGGGCGTGATGAGGCGAATCGCCACCACTTTGTTTTCTTGCCCGATTCT
>JBFYPU010000071.1:0-19169 GCA_041303175.1 Crocinitomicaceae bacterium
ATATTTGTTTTGTTGACATCGTACAAATAAAGGTGAGCACCTTCAGGAAAATGCACATCTTCCATGGTAAGGTTGACTGTCATTGCACCATTGCACACAATTTCGGTTCTCCACAAACGATTTCCACCTGGGAGTTCGATCCAGCTACCGCTATTTTTGAGGTTAAAATCTGTTTGGTATTTGTATCCAAATCGCCACGGTGCATTTTTTGCTGCATCGTTCACAAGATCTTCTGCTTCAATTTGAGCCATGTCAAATCCTGGCATTGTTTCTCTCGGAACGTCTACTGCCGTCTCAATTTTTCCTTTCCACGAAATGGGTTCACCCAGATCACTAATTTGCGCGAAACTCACAATGGAGAATAGTGCAGCTCCGGCTAAGAGTAGTTGTTTTTTCATAGTTCTAGTTCAATTTGTTCCTCTAAATATATCACTTTTGGATACACACTCAATTACGAAGAACGATTTTTTTAATTTCAGTCCCAACACTTGTATTCACGCGCAATATGTAAGATCCAGACTCCGCCTGAGAAATATCAATCAATGAAGATATTCCATAAACAAGTGAGCTAGAATAAATCACTCGACCTGCCATGTCCATGACGGTCAATTCTGCATCCGTTGCGATGTCTTCCAATTGCACGGAGAAAATTCCGTTACTCGGATTTGGACTCACAGTGAAAAGTTCGGTTGAAAGTTCGTTGAGCGATGATGTTGCCGGGTTCGGATCAAAGCCATTGTTTGTGGTTGGTTCCGCTCCACAAGCTGCAGGAGCTAGCACTGTGCTCGCACCCAAGTCCCAAGAAACGCCAAAACGACCGTAGAAATCGTATTGACCATTGTCGACAGTACCGCTACAAGCCGCCGCACCTCCATAGAGTTGTCCAATAATTCTACCTACCTGATCGAACAATGGCGAACCAGAAGAACCCGGTTCCGTTACACCTTGATCCCAGGCATCCATGAACCAAACCGATGCTCCACCTTGGAATGAGTGGCTAATGTTGTTCGCTGTGCCATTTTCATTCGCTTCACAAATTTTCTTGATGTCTCCAGAAGGATGGTGAACGCCGATCACTTTTGTGACAGTAGACTCAACGTCACTGTTGTCCCAACCTGCATAGTATGCGCCCCATGCGATGGCATCGCTTACATCCATATTGTCAATTTCCATCAAGGCAAAATCAGAGCTTCCGCTGTTTTCAAGCAATGTTGCACCGTTACCAGATTGATCGTAAGCAGAAGATAAGTTGTATGAACTCGCTGTGTTTGTAGTTGATGCACATGAAAGCGTTGCGTCTCCAGGTGCTACTTCCCAATTGAATCGGAAAACCCAGTTTCCAGTGCTTCCACCTAAACAGTGATCCGCCGTTAAAAAGTAAGGTGTTCCATCGTTGCATGTGTTGTTGATTAGCGCTCCCGTACAAATTCCACCTCCGCCAACAACGATCATTGCGACAGAGCTAATTTGATTTTTCCAAAGATCGCCCAAAGGACAATTCACATCAATGTTGCAATTTCCAGAACTGTTGAGTGATTTGGTCAAATCGTCTTGAATGTGTGTGAGTGTCCGGTAACCGTGAATCACATTTGCAATGGTGAATGAGCCTTGACCCGCAACATTCGCTGGTTCAAAATATTCCACAATCATGTGATCGCCATGCATTAACTCTGTTCCGAGCAATCCATCTTGACGGTTATTTCGAACGGTGTATGCCCCGACGCGGTTTGTTTTCTCATCGTCGAATAAATAAAGTGACGCACCAGCTGGAAAATGAACGTTTTCCAACAATAAATTCATGGTAATTGCTCCTTCCGAGATCACTTCCAAACGCCAAATTCGGCTACCGTCTGCCATTGTTTCCCACGTTCCAGAATTTGTCAACGAAAAATCAGTATCGTATTTATATCCAAATCGCCACGGGATAGATTTATCCAGATCGTTGACAGCGTCTTCTGCAGCCGCCACGTTGGCATCAAATCCGTGAAGCTTTTTGCTGTCAATTTGATCCATCTTCGCAGATGATTTCCAGCTAACTGGACCACCAAGATTTGTTGTTTGAGCGATAGTTGTGCTACTTACCAAGGTAAGCGCACAGATAAGGAGTAGTTTTTTGTTCATAATCTAGCATTAATTAAAAGTCAAAAGCGGGTTTAGTTTCGCTTTATGCTGCATCCTCTCGGTGCAGGTGTTGTTTGTTTAAGTTCTGTTCCATTCACGACAAAATCCATCACGTCGAGCGCGTAGGTTTCCAATTCCGTGCGAGAGTTGTCCCAAGAATTGTCGATACTTCCGCGTAAAATCAATTTCCCTTCGGCGTCCAACGCATAAAGGTGAGGGGTAGTTTTCGCGCCAAATGCATCTGCAAGTACTGAATTTGCATCCATCAGATACTTCATGGTATATCCCTGTGCATCTGCTCTTTCTTTCATTTTTTCCATTGAGTCATCACCCTCATGTTTGGCCGCGTTTGAGTTGATTAAAACAAATCCAAGCCCAGCCGATTCTGCCTTTTCTGCCAAATCGTTGTATTGTTTTTCCCAACCTTCGAAGCTCTCATTTCCCACAACAAATGGACATGTATTGCACGAGAACACGACCAACAATCCCTTTTCTCCTTGAAGATCAGAAAGTGAGTACTCGTTTCCATCGGTTGCCTTCATCTTGATTTCCATGGATGGAACTTTCTTGCCGATCTTCAATTCCTTTTCCTTCTTCATAAGGAAAGACGAAGCAATGAAACTAAGGGTTGGCACTGCGATCGCTAAAAGAAGTAATCGTTTTATTTGCATTGGTTTTGATATTGAAAACATTCCTTGTTAATTTTAGCACGATGATTGATACGCATTATGCGATCACAAAGTACGAATTTATGAATAAAGTCCTTCTTTTTATAGTAACCTTGATTGGTTTTAATGGTTTCGGTCAGAAATTTACGATTCCAATGGTGGACCATCCTTTTACGGATGTGATTGAATGGAAAGGAATGGGTGCGATCTTAATGAGTAAAGATCCCACGATGACTACTCCTCAAATCAATTTGACGCTTGTTGGAGCGCAGAACGTGAGCATTTGGGATCAAAAAATCCGTCCAAAAAACCAAGAATTTTACTACCTATCGAGCGAAAATGCGCGCTACGTGTACTTTTTAGACAACCTCGACTTGGATGGTGGGAAAGTGTATTTCAATCAGTTGAATTCGGCAGGAAACGTGAAAACAACCTCTGTTGCCATCTCGATTGCCATCAAAAGCTTGGGTAATTATGACCCGAACAACCTCGAACTGATCAATGTTGTGGTAACGGACAAAGCGTTGGTGCACCATTTTCGATACGACGACAAGGAGGACAAAAGTGTACGTGAATTTGCGACCTTTATCACCCATCACAATTTCCTGTGCTACGCAGTTGAATTGGGCGCTGTAAAGACAGTTGATTTAAAGAATGAAAACATCGGTCAATGGAATTACATTGGCTTTACCGACGACGCGATTTATTTTGCTGCACGCGACTTTCAAAACAAGACCAAAGGATGGACGACCCGTTCATTTACCTCAAAAGGAAAAGAACTTGCTGGAACCTTTTTGGAGGCACCGGGCGACCTCTTGCCTGTAGTAAATAGTGGATTTGGAACAACTGGAATTCATTATTTGCAATCCAAACAAGTTGTTGAGCGCGGCTTACTTGCACAAATCAATGGAAAAATCTACCTCATGGGAGCACAAAAAAACAGTGCGGGCGCTTCTCTCGTGATCTATGAATTTGTGGAGGGAAAATGGGTTGAGCTGAATACCATGAATCTGAATTATTTCATTGAGAATAAGGCTCTCAATCTTGGCATTTATCCTATGAATGAAGGCCTGGGCTATCATTTGGATCACAATGGCTACAACAAAGTGAGCATCATTTATTACACACCTGGAGAAAGTTCGCCACACAACGATTATTCCGATCGTGCCATTGCAAATCCAAGTGCCGTACTTTATCCAAAAAAGAAAGAGGAATTTACCGTAAATTTGCCTGCTGCTGTGTTGGTTTTCAATACCGATCAGTTGGGCAAAGCAGGAGAGGTAGAATTTGAATTGAAAGAAAAATGATCATCGGAATTTGTGGTGGAAGTGGTTCAGGGAAAACAACCTTGTTGAATCGACTGTATACGAGCTATAAACATCTTCAGCCAAGTGTATTTTCTATGGACAATTATTACCGTCCGATTGAGCACCAGTTGATCGATAAAAATGGTGAAATCAATTTTGACTTGCCTACCGCTTTGGATGAAGAGCGGCTTGTTTCCGACCTTAAAAAATTGCTCGATGGGGAAGAAATTGTGGTCAAGGAATACCACTTCAATGCACCGCCCGACAAACACGTGTTGATTACCATTCGTCCGTCTGATGTTGTGATTGTTGAAGGCTTATTCCTGTTTCATTATCCCGAGGTACGCAAAATGCTTAACTATTCTGTGTTCATTCATGTAGATCCAAAAACGCAGTTAGACAGAAGGCTTTACCGTGATCAGGAGACAAGGGGCTACTCGCGCGAGGCAATTCTCTACCAGTGGAACAACCACGTGATCCCTTGCTTTGATAATTATTTGTTACCTTACCAAAACGAGGCTGATTTCCTTTTCAGAAATGATTCGAACGCTGATATTGATTTCGAACTCTTGACCAAGGAAATTGAGCACCGCTTGGAAGGGCAAAAAGCATGGTGATACGCACATTCAAAAAATATTACATTCTCATTTCAGCGATTGTGTTTTCAATCGCTTTTTCCCTCTATTTTTTCAGTGTTCATTCGGATGGATCCTTTCCAAAATCCGTAAAATCCTTCGAGCAAGCGCTCCATGCAAAGGAAAATAAACTGGCTTCCGACCTTGAAGATTTTAAGGATAAATTGGTTGAATCGAAACTCAAAGGGCTATGGCTCACTGTTGACAATGATTCAGAAATGTTTTTTCACGTCTACCGAAATGACACCTTAAAGTATTGGAACACCAACCAATTACCCATCATTCGCTTTGCTGAAATTCATTTTCCAGAATCGGGGATTTTGCAACTTCAAAATGGGTGGTATTGTGCCCAAACAATTGAGTATGGCGAATATTTGATTTGTGGAAGTTTCCTCATAAAACAGGATTACTCGTACGAAAATAAGGACTTGGTCAATCACTTCGCACCGGATTTATCGCTCCCTTTTTCAGCTGCGTTAAGTCCAGAAGAAGACCTTGGCTACGCGGTTAAAACCCGAGATGGCGCCTACGGATTTTCGATTGTTCCCGACGATTTTCAAGCCGTTTCACGTTGGGAGTCTGTGAGCTTGTTTCTGCTCCTGATGATATCGCTTGCACTTTGGATTTTTTTATTGACCAAAATAGCCACAACACTTCCTGTGGCGCTTCGTCCACTTCTTCCGCTCGCGGTGATTGGTCTACGCTATTTCTCCATTCAACAGGGCTGGTTTGGTTTTATGGAAGGAACGGAGGTTTTTGAACCGAGTCTTTACGCCACAAATCAGTGGTTTCCCAATTTCGTTGAGTTTGGGGTCAACATGGCTGTGCTGATTTATGTGATGTTCGAATCGCGCCGATTGCTCAAAGCATTGAAACCTGGATTTTTTGGCAAGGCTATTTCCCTCTTGTTTTACGTGCTGTCCATCTTTTGGTGGGTGCTGCTCGTATACTTGAACCGCGGATTGATTGAAGATTCTTCCATTCCCTTGATTATTGATCAATTGTTTGAGCTCAACATCTATTCGGTGTTGGCGATGGCGAGTATCGGATTCTTTACGTATGCCTATTACCTTGTCATTCGTGACACCATTTTGCGGTGCAAAGAACTTGGATGGAATGCGATCCACATGTCGATGATTACCTTCTTTGGCGGCTGTTTGTTCTTCTACTACGACCTCAATTACGGACACCAACTCTCGATGAACGGCATTTTTCCGATGGTTTTGTATGGCTTCATGCTCTACCTGATTTTTCGCTTTGATGGCATTCGTCAATTGGGCGCTGGATTGCTGCTATTGGTATTGTTTTCATTGGTCACCGCTGGCAATGTTGCCGAATTCAACCGCAAGAAAGAACGCAGTGAACGCGAACTGTATGCCAACCAATTGGCTTCGGAGAAAAACATCGTGACGGAGGCAGAATACCTGCAATTGGCGGAACAAATTAAAACGGACAAATTTCTGCAACGCTTCATTGGCTCGCCACAGACGATGAGTGTATCTGATTTCCAAGAAGGAATGGAACGCCGCTTGTTTAATGGTTATTGGGACCGCTACGAAATGTCGTTTAGCCTCTTTGATTCCAAAAAAAAACCGCTGATTGAATACCAAAAAGACCCGACAGCACTCTATGCAGAGCTCCAAGGAATCATTGATCGAGCAGGCGAGCCTTCGGAAATTGATCCCAATATTTACTTCATTTCTGACTATTCCGGACAATACAGTTATATCATTCGTCAGCCCCTCTTGTCGGAAGATACGACTGCAACCGCCGTTCTCTTTTGCACCTTGAAATCCAAAAAAATTCCAGAAGAAATTGGTTTTCCACGCTTGTTGATCTCGCAACAAACGGGGGTCTTGGAAACCTTGGAAGCCTATTCGATTGCGAAGTACCACGACGGCAGACTGGTCACGAAATACGGTAATTTCAACTACCCATCAGCACACCGAGCGATGGTGCCCATGGACATCAAAAGCACCGGGTTTTTTGATTTTGGCGATTACAACCACTTCGTAAAGAGCAACGATTCCAACGACTTGGTCATCCTCTCAAGTAAAAACTTCTCGACGATTGACTTGGTGACCTCCTTCTCCTACCTGTTCAGCTTTTTCGGACTTCTGCTTTTGCCCTTGATGATCCGTTTTAAATCGAGTGAAAAAACGCGGAAGGCATTGAGCCTCGCCATGAAAATTCAGTTGGTATTGATCTCGCTAGTATTCCTTTCCTTGCTTGCTTTTGGATGGGGAAGCGGTGTGTTTGTGAGCAATCAATACAACCAATATACCGACGACGTGATCCGCGAAAAGTTGAGTTCTTTGGAAACCGAGGTGCGCGCAAAATTGGGTGATTTTGAAACCTTGACGATTTACGAAAACGGAAATTACATGCAGTTTATTCTGCAAAAATTTGCGAAGGTCTTTTTCACAGACATCAACCTCTACGATAACGAGGGCTATTTATTGGCGACCTCCCGTCCAAAGGTATTCAACGTAGGCTTGCTCAGCGAACAAATGAATCCCGCCGCGTTTAAGCAAATGAAATTCAACCAAAAAAGTGAATTCGTGCACAATGAGAGTATCGGTGAATTGGATTATTCATCGGCCTATTTGCCCTTTTACAACAACAAAGGCGTGCGCATGGGATTCATCAACCTCCAGCATTTTGGTCAGCAGCGCGAATTTGAAAGCCAGATTCAAAAATTCATGGTGGCCATTATCAACGTGTTCATTTTGCTCTTAGCGATTTCCATTGTATTGGCGATTTTTATTTCCGCTTGGTTGACAGCACCCCTTCGCATTTTGCAGGAGAGCTTTGCCAATGTCAAATTTGGGAAGTTCAATGAACAAATTTCCTACGACCGAGAGGATGAAATTGGCGCTTTGGTGAAAGACTATAACCAAAAATTGGTGGAATTGGAATTTGCCGCCCAGCAATTGGCAAAAAGTGAGCGCGAATCGGCGTGGCGCGAAATGGCGAAACAAGTGGCGCACGAAATCAAAAATCCGCTCACACCCATGAAACTGAGCATTCAGCAGCTGCTGCGCGTGTATGACCCCGACGATCCGAAGAGCGGTGAAAAGTTGAAGAAAGTGGCCAATTCGATGGTGGAACAGATCGACGCACTCACCAACATTGCCAATGAATTTTCCTCCTTTGCCAAAATGCCGAATCCGCACCAGGCGCGTTTGGAGCTTGTGTCACTCGTGCACGGCGTGTGTGAGGTGTTCAAAGACCCCGGAAAAATTGAACTGGAAATTGTGGCGCAACCCGATGAAATTTACGTCTTGGCAGACAAAGACCAATTCGTGCGCGTCTTCAACAACCTGATCAAAAACGCGATACAAGCCATCCCGAATGAACGCATGGGACGCATAACCGTTGAACTGATTCAGAAAAACGACCACGTACACATTCGCGTGACGGACAATGGAGTGGGTATCGATCCCTCCAAGGTTGGGAAAATCTTTGTTCCCTATTTCACCACCAAAAGCACAGGCACGGGTTTGGGTCTCGCCATGGTTCGACAAATCATTGAAAACCATCAAGGCACGATTGATTTTGACACCGAGTTGGGAGTTGGAACGACGTTTGAGATTGTGATGCCGGTGACGGAGTGATGCACAAATTCCTAAATGATACTCATGGACGAGAGATTAGCGAAGCACCATTCATTAGCGCTGAAGGTAAACCCTTCGACGTAGTATAATTTAGAATGGTTAGTATAAATAAGTGAGTATTTGCTCTTTCACTCGGATTATCGAACCTCGTTCTAAAACGCAACCCCCATATTAAACAGCACAAAACTCATCACATCAACAGCCGCCTCAATACTTTTCGAGACAGGCGTTCCTGCACCGTGACCCGCGTTTGTTTCTATTCGGATCAAAACGGGATTTTCCCCGGCTTGTTTCGCTTGCAATTCACAAATGAACTTGTACGAATGCGCGGGCACAACGCGGTCGTCATGGTCACCTGTTGTGACTAAAGTTGCAGGATATTCCACCCCAGTTTTTACTGTGTGCACGGGAGAATATCCTTTCAAATACTCAAACATTTCTTTGGAATCGTCTGCCGTTCCGTAGTCGTAGGCCCAACCCGCGCCAGCCGTGAAATTATGGTAGCGAAGCATGTCCATTACGCCAACTGCTGGGAGCGCCACTTTCATCAAATCTGGACGTTGGTTCATCACGGCGCCCACCAATAGACCACCGTTTGAACCGCCTCTAATGGCAAGGTAATCCGATGAGGTATACTTTTCGGAAATCAAAAACTCCGCCGCCGCGATGAAATCGTCAAAAACATTTTGTTTGTTCATTTTTGTGCCGGCATCGTGCCATTTTTTGCCATATTCTCCACCTCCGCGCAGATTGGCAACCGCGTAGACGCCGCCCATTTCCATCCAAACGGCATTTGAAAGGCTAAAACTTGGCGTCAAACTCACATTAAATCCACCGTAACCATACAAAATGGTTGGGTTTTTCCCGTTCAACTCCGTTCCTTTTTTGTAGGTGATGATCATCGGGATCTGCGTACCGTCTTTTGACGGGTAGAACACTTGTTTCGATTCAAAATCGTTGCTCTTGAAATCAATTTTTGGTGTCCAATACAGCGCAGAAGTTCCCTTTTTTGCGTGAAAGGAATACGTGCTTCCTGGCGTGTGATAATTGCTGAAGGAATAGTAAAATGTTTTCTCTTTTTTCTTTCCACCAAAGCCATCTACGGTGCCAATTCCGGGTAAGTCAACCTCACGGATCAATTTTCCTTTGTAGTTGAATTGTTTGATTTGGGAAATCGCATCCTTCATGTAGTGCGCGAAAATAAAACCGCCACCAATCGAAGGGCTTAATACATTTTCTGTTTCGGGAATTAAATCAACCCAATGTTCTGGTGTAGGAGTATTCGCGTCTACCGTCACAATTTTTTCATTGGGCGCATTTTTGTTCGTCACCAAATACAAGGTTGAACCCTTGTTATCGAGTAGCCACGTATTGCTTTCAAAATTGTCAATGATCGGCTTAATGGTTCGCGTTTTGGCGTTCAAATCGATGATGTAGAGCTCATTGCCCGACGTCGAGGTTTGCGCAGAAATGATTAAATACGTATCATCTTCCGTGACGCTTCCACCCACATACCTTCTTTTTTGTTCGTCTGTACCTCCAAAAATCAGCTCATCTTGGCTTTGAGGCGTTCCGAGTAGGTGGTAGTACAACTTGTGTTGATCCGTTTTTGCGGACAACTCGCTTCCTTCAGGTTTGTCATAACTTGAGTAGTAGAATCCCTCATTTCCCTTCCACGAAATTCCAGAAAATTTCACGTCAACGATCGTATCTTCCAAAATTGTTTTCGTGGCAGCATCCATAATAATCACCTTATTCCAATCGCTTCCACCCTCAGAAATGGAGTATGCCACCGTTTTTCCATCCCTTGAAAAACTCAATCCAGCTAAAGAAGTTGTACCGTCCTGCGAAAAGGTATTTGGATCCAAAAACACTTCAACCTTGCCTTTTTTCTCGGAGTAGATGACGTACTGATTTTGCAACCCATTGTTCTTGTAGAAATACTTCACACCGCCTTCATAGAATGGTGCACCCACCTTTTCATAATCCCATAGTTGCGTCAAGCGTTGTTTGATTTTATCTCGATTCGGAATGGCATTCAAATAACCGAAGGTAAATTTGTTTTGTTGAGTCACCCATGCCTCTGTTTCTGAACTGAGATCATCTTCCAACCATTTATAGGGATCGTTTACAACCGTTCCAAATTTCACATACGAAGAATCGCGCGCTTCTGTTTTTGGGTAATTCATTTGAGCCTGAGAGATAAATGTTCCGATTACGAACGTTGACACTATAAGAGAAGTTTTCATCCAAAAAGTTTTTGCTAAAAGTAAGGCTCTTGTTGAAATTGGGGTGCGTTTATTTGGAAGTATTTATGAAGGATCATTAGATCATTAGATTTTCCAATCATCTAATTATCCTATAATCCTACAATCCTACAATCCTACAATCCTAGAATCCTAGAATCCTACAATCCTACAATCCAGAAATCTAGCAATCTACAACAAATCATTCGCCAAATTCGCCAACTCCGATCGCTCGCCTTTCTCCAATTTCACATGTGCAAACAGCTGTTGACCCTTCAAGCGATCAATCAAATAAGCAAGCCCATTACTGTGTTCATCCAAATAGGGTGTATCGATTTGATTGACATCACCCGTGAATACAATTTTGGTGTTTTCTCCTGCCCGCGTGATGATCGTTTTCACTTCGTGAGGTGTCAAATTCTGCGCTTCGTCGACAATGAACATAATATTGGATAAGCTTCTCCCGCGGATGAATGCAAGAGGCGTTATTACAATGGTTCCATTCTGCTCCATGGCTAAGATGGCTTTATGCTTTTTCTCGTTCTCGCCAAATTGCGCCTTGATAAATTTCAAGTTGTCCCACAAAGGTTCCATGTAGGGTCCAATTTTGTCGTTTGCATCACCCGGTAGAAATCCGATTTCTTTGTTTGACAGTGGAACAATCGGCCGTGCAAGGATGATTTGATGATAATTTTTGTGTTGTTCCAAAGCCGATGCCAAGGCGAGCAAGGTTTTTCCGGTTCCTGCAACGCCCTGTAAGGCAACCAATTTAACGTCGTCGTTCATCAAGGCATTCAACGCAAAGGCTTGTTCAGAATTCTTTGGCTTGATTCCATAAACAAATTCTTTCTCGATGCGCTCAAGTTGATCGAGTTTTGAATTGTATACGGCCAAAGACGAAGCACTGCCATTTTTGAGAATATAGTAACCATTCGCGATTTTCTTATTGCCCAGAATACCGTCTTCTGGAATGGCTCCTTTGGTGAAGAGCTGACGAATTTGGTCGGCATCTACGTTTTCAATTAGCTTGATTGGACTTTTCTCTTCTTCCGAAAAATGCACTTTCCCGGTTTCATAATCTTCAGAAGGGAGACCGAGCGCTTTTGCTTTGATCCGCAAATTGATGTCTTTGGTCACCAACACCACCTCACGTCCTTTTTCACTTTGCTTCAAAAACAATGCAGAATTGATGATTTTGTGGTCATTTTTCCCCTTCGAGTATATGTCTTCTGCGTTTAATCCACTCGGATTGCTTTCGAGTACAATTCTGAAACGTCCGTAGTTTTTACCCAAGTCAATCCAATCTTGTAAGCTGTGTTGACCCGATAATTTATCGATGAAACGGATCACTTCTCGTGCAGAAAAGTTCTTGGTATCGTTCCCAATTTTAAACTTATCGAGTTCTTCGAGTACTGTAATTGGAATTGCGACATCGTTTTTCCCAAACGATGTGATCGATTGGTGGTCATGTAGGAGTACCGAAGTGTCTAAAACAAACACTTTTTTCTTTTTCGTCATAGTGAGGGTTGTTTTTTTGAAGTTACAAGAAATGAACTCAATTCTTCAGAAAAAATTGCGGAGTTATTTACACAGATTTGTTAATCACCGTCCTACGAACTTTTCACGGTCAAATTCGATGGCTGCATCAATGATGGAAATGAGCAAAAGATACCGTTCTTCCGAGAAATCGATCAAGGAAAAGTGACCAACACGTGTGCGATTCGTAAAATCGAGTACTTCGGATAGCTCACCAAAATGGCGTGCATTCATAAAAGCGATCAAAGGTTTGCCTTTTTGCACATCCATGTATGCGATGTCCTTTTTTAAGCTGAAAAACGGCAATCCATACTTGACGCATTCGGTGATGGCTGGATGTGATGAACGCATGAGGTTTCGAGCAAATCGCAGCTCATCTTGGCAATGTTGACCTCTTTTTTCTATTATATCCTCTAGGTTCACTCCTATTTGATGTTGTCCGTCACCAATTTCTTAAGCCCAATGTTGATTTTTCCGTAGGATGTTCGCACATGAATGGAATCGATGGTGAAGAGCAAAGGCACATAATTGTAATCCCACAGTACAGATTGTCCAAGGTCCGGAACGGTTTTGGGTTGAACTGAATTTGTGTAGAAGTTGACCCCGCTTTTCGTGTTTTGCATGTTCATCGGAGGGAAATAGAGCATCCTGATTTTGTTGCGCTCACGGGTCAAAATTCCTTTATCAAATAGGCGTTTCATGAATTGACTACGATTTTCGTTCATGGAGAGCGCAAGGGAAAAGCCAGAAACTTTCACCTCTTTGTATTTCACCACCTCCGTCACATTGAAATTTTCATCCAATTCAGATTCGATAAAAGGTTCTTGCATGGTCTGAATACCACCTTGTCGAAAGGAAATATCGCCTTCCCAGGTTTTCAAAAACTCATCCAGCGGAAAACTAATTTTCCTCGCCAATTTTGCGATAAGTAAATAAACAGGATGTTCCTTGGATACGCGCAACCGGTCAATATTCAAGTGCAGGTTGATCATGCGTTTTGTAAACTCAGTCCGTTCAAATGCTTCTCCTCCGGATTCGAGCGTAAAGGGAATGGTGTCCATGTGCGACACGCGCGTGTGTAGGGTGAAACTAGAGGAATCTGCACTAGAACCAAAGAGAATAGAGGATATGCCATATTCCTGTAATTGCTCAGAGGCCACAGTCATTTGAAGGGACTTATCGTTGAACAATTTATCTTCTAGAAAACGTCTCCAGCGTGGAGCGATTGAATTTAGCTTTGCACTCACGGCATGTGCGAAGTATTTTTTGAACGAACTTCTGCCTGCTATCAGTACCCAATCCTTACCATAACCGATTGTAATATTGAATTCGGGAACAATATAAATGCGTTCATTAAAGAGTGTTGAATCCGAAATTTTGGTCATTTTTTCGAATCGACGGATGCCAGGAAGAATTTTACTGCTATCGTTCACTGGAATCATTACGCCCCAATCGGCGATTTTACCTTTCGATTCATCGCCAAAAAAGTAGATAGGATCTTGAAGGTTCAGCCCGTTCATTTTTCCTTGACTCAAGATAAATTCTGGAGATAAAAATTCGCGGAAAGGAATTTGATTGGAATAGATTGCGGGAACCATATCTTCGGCGAGTTCAAGAATATGCGTTTTCCCAATCACTTCAGCAAGTGGCAAACGATCCACAAATCTAGGGGAATCCAAATCTGCGCGCCAAGGCTTAAAATACAAAAGGGCAACAAGACCTAAACACAATGCTATAATAGCACCAACAGCAAGAAATCGGGGCATAGTGGAGAAACTATTTCGAAATTATATAAAGGCTATTGATCAAATCAAGTATATACGTTCCGGCGCTTTCAACTTGCCCATCAAAATTGTAAGCGAGCGTGTAGTTTGAACTTCTTCTTGTAGACTTCCCACTTGTGAGCACAAGTTCGCCAGATTTTCCGCGTAACACATCCAACAATTCATTTTCATAATCATTGAACATTCGTTTAGGAAGATCATCAATTGCCCGATCTGTGTTCACGTGAGCGTAGAGCAGGCCACTTTTTTTGGCTTCACGCGCTTGCTTTTTGTTCACGGCTTTTGAGCCATATCCTTTCGCGTGGTTTCGCGCTAGATCTGCATTATTGGTTACAATAAACAATCCATTTTGGAGAATAAAGAACAGTGGTGCCGCATTCATCACCTTGTTTTCAAATTCCCAATAATCTCCTCTGTTCTGCAATTCTGGATAGATTCGAGAAACCCGTTGAAGAATGCGTTCTGGAATGTCATTTCGCTTTGTGGTAAAACCAACTGTAAAAATTGGCATTTCCTCTTCGGCTTCCACTTCACGCTCGGTATAGTCAAAATTTTCTTCGTCGTATTCGAAAATGATTTTCTTTGTTTTGACCATTTGCACGCCGTTGTAGGCTCCAAATACATTTCCTTTATATAAGTCAAAAACCGCGTCTTTGTTCACCAATTCATCAATGAGCTCATATGCCACCGCTGCGAGAGAAACTTGATCCTCGGACGCCGTCAACATCGGAATCAAATAAGCGTATGTTGTTTCGTATGCTTTGCGCATGTTCATTGTGTAGGTAAAGAAACCTGCATTGTCTTCCGGAATGTACTTTAGGACAGAATTATCGAATCGTGTATCCGTCATCTCGTTGTAGATTTCCCCAAGTGCCTCCCCGTATCCAACATTCAACTCCATTTCTATGGATTGATCGAGAATGTTCAAATCACCTAGAACGACAGTTTCGGCGTAAAGTTCATCGATGTTTCGAGTAAACGTTGGATAAATCATCCGAATGAAATCATCGGCTGTCTGTTGGTGAACGCTGCGCGCGTTGTCGAGGTAAAAAATTCCGTCTGATTCGTGTTTTATCTGTTCAGCGAAACGCGGATCTGCACCAAGTAGGTTGTCGTTATGGAGAAACAACTCATCACACATTCGAGTCATGCATTGCAGTTGGAAAACCGTTTCAACAGAATCTCTCAATTCCCAATAGGTTTTCGTGTAGGGATCTTCCTCAGCGACTGATTCGAAATCGCTTTCTTCAGGATTGTTTGTATTTTCTTCTGATTCGTATTCATCGAACTCCTCAGTATCTAATTCATAGATGATGTTATCAATTTCATCCTCCATTTCTGATTCGTCCTCCTCATCCCAATCGTAGTAATAATCGTCACCCCAAGGATAGCTATTTCCGTTTGCGTACCAAATAGAATCTGTTTTCTCGTCAATGTCCCAAGCGCTTGGCTCTACCCTAAAGACCACCGCGGAGTTCCCTCGGATAGCGATGCGGTTGAAATAGGATTCGTAGAAATCGACACCTTCATAGTTGCTTTCCATCGGTGAATAATCATCAAAGACCTCGAAGAAGCGTGTGCGATCGGAAATGCCTAGAGTGAAGCCAGAGACGCCAAAACGTTCCCCTTTGCCTTGAAAAAAGTTGATACGTTGATCGAAATCTACCCCAGAATCATCTAGCGTTCGTCCAGAAGTTGAACCGTCAAACAATTCTTGTTGCACCTCTTCCATGAAGTCATATTTCACAAGGTCATCCAAGGAAATTTTTTGCAAAACATTTGCGTTGTTGATGCTAAAAACTGAGATTGCGTCCTTAGGGATAAGGGCTTCAGATTGTTGAGCGAACGTGGTAAATGCAATCGCGGTGAGCGCAAGGGTAGTCAGTAACTTCATTTGGCTAATTTACACCGAACAAATCGGGGTTATTTCTGACGGCAAAGGTAAACATATTCTTAGTTCTGTCCATCAGGTTTACGGAGATAAATCACGTTATCCAACAAATGCGTTTTCTGAATGAGTGAATACACGTCTGTCCGAACCATAACGGCCTTTTTGTTTTTGGCGAGTACGCCGTTTTTGTTGTCAAATCGATCCACATCTTGCTCAAATCGCGTGATGGAAGTGTAGGAACCTTCTTTGAGGGCTAAGATTTCATCTGCACTCAGGTTGTTTGTGCGCTCGACTGATATATTTGGCACCGAGCGAGAAAGTGATTCTTTGCTAAAACTCAACCAATTGTGGTTCAATTCATCCAATTCTTTGTTTTTGCTATTTTCTTTAGTAACTGCCTTGATTGCAGCTTGCAGATTTGCTACCGAATTGAAGTCCATTTTCAATTTAAAAATAAAATCCGTGTAATTCGATTCCATCGTGAGGTTGGTGATGCCTTCTTTGGATTTCAATGAAGCAACTATTTCGTTTACGCGGGTTTTGATCTCGTCCAATGAGGGTACTTTATTTCCATTCAAACTATCCAGGGCTAGGTAAGAATTTAACTTCACTTTGCTCGAACTGAGGTTGACAGTGTATTTAAACGTTCCTGTCCCGTTTTCGTTAACAGTCAGATCATCAATGATTTCGATGCAACTCGAAAGGGAGAGCAGAAAACCAAATGCAAACAAGGAAAAAAGCAATTTCATAGCTACAAAGTTAGTCAATTCCGTTCATTTCAAAAATGATGCCGTATCTTAAAAGTTCATAAAATATGCTCCACCGAGCGGAAAGCTATCCAATATTCAGATTCGATTGCACAATACAGATGAATTCATTGGTTTGTTGTCCTAAATCTATTCGTATCTTTGCGCCCAAAGAATGGCTATGTCGAAGCAAGAACGAATTTCAACAGATCGCGCCCCAAAACCAGTTGGCTTGTATCCACATGCCCGAAAGGTGGGCAATTTGTTGTTCCTCTCTGGCGTTGGTCCGCGCGTTGCTGGATCGGATAACACGGATTCTGCGGTGCCTGGATTGAGATTGGATCACAATGGAAATTTCATTGAATTTGATTTTGAAGCGCAGTGCCGAAGTGTGTTTGATAACGTCCGAATTATTTTGGAAGAATCTGGCTCTAGCTGGGATCAGTTGGTGGATGTTACCGTGTTTTTGGTCAACATGAAACGCGATTTCCATGTCTACAACCGTGTGTATGCCGAGTATTTCAAGGACAATTTACCGTGTAGAACGACCGTGGAAATCAACTCGCTTCCCACACCCATTGCCATTGAGTTAAAATGTATAGCAACAATTGATTAAAGAAATATGATCTCATTTATTATCCGCTGCACACTCGCAGCATTGTCCTTATTTAGCACAGTTGCGTTGTTTTACAATGGTTACTGGGGCTGGGGAATCCTAATGATTCTTCTCACCGCAATTGTCGGTTTTTCCTTCTTTAGAAATGAAAACATGATTTTGGCGCTCAATCAAATGCGTTTGGGAAATACAGACAAAGCAAAACGCTACATCAACAAAATTACGCATCCACAGTTTTTAATGAAACGCCAACACGCGTATGTGATCTTTTTACAAGCGGTGTTGAACACACAAGACATTGGATTCACGAAAAGTGAGCAGATGTTGCGTAAAGCGATTAGTCTTGGCTTGAGAACAGGACAAGATAACGCTGTGGCACGGATGCACCTAGCTGGAATCTGTGTGCAAACAGGCCGTAGACAAGAAGCCGTTGCCTTGCTCGCTGAAGCAAAAAAACTCGATTCATCAGGAATGATGAAAGATCAAATCAATCAAATGCAAGCGCAGTTGAAAGTGGCACCGTCCAAAAATCAAATGCGTATGGCGCAAATGTCGGGCGGTCGCAAAAAGACACCTCGAAGATAGATGTCGGACATTAAACTGTATTCCACTGGTTGGAACGATTACGAATTGATCGACGCTGGTGGCGGTAAAAAACTCGAACGCTGGGGAACAATTATCACGATTCGACCCGAAGTTCAAGCCTATTTTCGTTCAGAGAAAACCCACGTTGAATGGAAACAATTGGCGCACTGGGAATTTATTCCAAAAGGAAGTCAATCAGGGACGTGGAAAGCACTCAAAAAAGATGCGCCACGCGAATGGACCATTAAGTACAAGCGCTTGAAATTTCACTTGAAATTGACAAAATTCAAACACGTCGGACTGTTTCCAGAACAACGGATCAACTGGGATTTTATCGATGAGCGCTTGGATAGCGAAGCCAAATTCTTGAACCTTTTTGCCTACACGGGAGCGGCCTCGCTTGCTGCGCGAAACAAAGGCGCGGAGACCTCACACGTTGATTCCGTGAAACAATTGATTTCATGGGCGAAGGAAAACATGGAAGCGAGTAATTTGCTCAACATCAAATGGGTACATGAGGATGCATTGAAATTTTCTGAACGAGAAGTGAAGCGTGAGCGCGCCTATGACGGCATCATGATGGATCCACCCGCATGGGGAACAGGTGTCAAAAATGAGAAATGGAAACTCGAAGATAAATTGGATGAGTTGATGGGCAATGCTGCTCAGTTGATTGGTCGCAAGGGATTTCTCGTACTCAATACGTATTCGCCACAAGTGGAAATCAGCTTGCTGCAAGAACTCGCCGATTTGTATTTCCCGGAGCGCGCGCCAATCGTTCAAGAGCTGTGGATGAAAACCACAACGGACAAGGAATTGTATTACGGCAACGTATTGCGCCTCGGGTAAATCTCCCTTTTCACGGCACTATTTTTAGTGGAAATTCAGTATGCGGATAACACTCATTGTTGTTTATCGTCAGAAGCCATCACCCTGTGCTTGAGCGGAAAAAAACGGGTGCACTTCTACATCGCGCACCCGTTCAAAAGTCTGAATCTTTGAAATCAGCTTAATACACCAATTTCATCTCTCTAATCAGATGAGTTGCATTCGCGAATTTGTCGATGATAAACAATACATATCGAATGTCAACACTGATGGTGCGCACATATTCATCTTGCCAGAACAAGGAGCTTGTCATCGATTCCCAGTTTCCATCGAATGCCAATCCGATGATGTTTCCTTCGGCATCAATCACTGGACTTCCAGAATTTCCTCCTGTGATATCTGTGTCGTGTATAAAACAAACGGGCATTTTTCCATCCGGATTTGCGTAGGCTCCGAAGTCCTTTGTTGAAATCAACGTGCGCAATTTTTCCGGCACATCGAATTCGTGATCGTCCGCTTTGTATTTCGCCAAAATTTCATCCGCCCACGTGAACGTTTGGTACGTATCGCCATCCCAACTATTATACGG
>JBFYPU010000072.1:0-3824 GCA_041303175.1 Crocinitomicaceae bacterium
CCATGTAGTGTCCCTATCAATACGCAATGGAACACCAAATCGCGAGTGAATTGTCTGACCCTCAGGCAGCAAAGACGCTGCAATTCCTGTATATGCGCCAGGCAAAACTACTTTGTTGATAGACTTTGCGTAATTGATCATGGCCTCGAACAAATACGTCTTTCCCGAACCACCGGGACCATCCACAAAAAACATTTTTGAACGTGGAGTACCATCCAACATGGCTTCTTGCACCTTGTTAAATATTTCGCGCTGAGTTTCATTTAGGTTGTTAAATCTTGTATGAAACTCATTTGCAAAATCCAGGTTAATGTTTGGCCCTTCTTCATCAACATACTCACCGGCAACCGCTACATCTGGCTCTGGTAAGCCTGATTGACTGTAGTCCGCATTATTTATTTGAAAATGGTACTTAATGTGCTTTAAAAAAAGACAAAAATGAGTTTCAGTCTAAAAAAACACTTTTTTTTTTATTGTCTTACCTGCAGAGCCTTGTTAATGGCTACTTCTTCTGACTCGTGGTTTCTGATAAAATCTCTTATCAAGTGCGTCCTGAATTCGGCCCATAATTCAGCTGGGTTGGGGTTGGATGGGCTGCATTGAATGCAAATTGTTGCAAACAAAAAACGAATTTTACGAATATTCGTTTCACATGTCACGGCTTCCTGCAGACAACTACGCCATTGGTCTTCGGCCTCAATTAGACCGAGGGCAATTGCTGCTTCGCGAAATGTCAAATGCTGAACACCATTGACAAATCTTAATGCCTCGAATGACGTTGGGCCTCTAACATGAATTAAGAGGGTTCGAAGACATAAGAGTTCAATGTTCCGCGGGTTTACATTGTACATGCGAGCCAATTTCTTGTGATCCACATTTCGGACTCGTCTAACCCATTGCCTTTTGGACTTGTCGTACCAATAGTGCATGGGAATTTCCGAATATGTAAATTCACGTGCTGCAGGTTCATTCTCGTTAAGTCGAAAGAATGCCATCAGCATACTATCACGTCCACATGCTGCCCTCAATTCCTCTACACTGGCATCATTTTGCACAAAGATGCGTTGCTCATTGGGCTGATGAACTTGTAACCGTTCAATTGAGTGCGAATGAAAGTGCAAGTCGAATTCGTACAAACGGTAAAAGGCTTCGAACGATGAAACAAAACGACCATCAACATAGTGTTTGATTTCATTGTAGTGCACGACTTCAGTGTCGCCTGATTTTTCAATCACAATCTTACCCAAATCGTGACCCTTAAAAACGTATTTGAACAAATACTTTACATTTTCAACACTGGAGCACCACTCAATGTTGATGTGGCAATTGTACTTGAGCGAAAGATATGCGTTAAACGTTACTACCATTTGATTGGTCAAGATTTTGCCATTCTTGATTATTTCGGGGGCACCTTCTGCAGGCCTGCGCCGTTTGTAACGGGTAATCTTGTCATCCAACACAATTGTTTCATCAGAATACGGCTTGGGAAAGTTGCGTTTACACTTGCCATTCTCCAAACAACGCGTATCACAATGGTGAATCATCATATCGCATACCAATTCGAACAATTCAGGATGAATTTCAGGATCAGGAATTTCGGCCCATATTAACTGGTCAACAGTTGCGGCTGTTGTAACCTTGTCTTGTTGTTTCATGAACAACAGAATGTGGGCATGTGGTAAACCTCGCTTTTGAAATTCTACAATACAAACGTGAGCTTCTGCTGCGCCAAGAACTTCTCTTTTGACCAAGTCATCCAAAAACTCTTTGAACTTGGCATAAAAGACCCGGTTACACAGGTCTGGACGGCTTGTATGCGGATTACGGCCAATCTCATCCTTTATCTCTTGCCAATTGGGATTGGCTGTAAAAGTAATGAACAAACATGGTTTGCCATACTTTCTAACAATTGTCATGGCATCTTGGTATGCCTGTCTCATGTAACGCTCACTGCCTGTGAAAGTCGATGGCAATATGTATATTGAACCAACATCGCGATTCTCCTCTTCGGCCACTGTCCTCAAATAATCAGTAAGGCCAGTATATGAATCACGCCTCAACGTGTGCTGATTTGCCTCGATAAAATCGAGACGGCTTCGCTCAACTTTAACATAGGCATCGACCATGTACTGTTGAAGGAGCTTCATCGTTTTGAACATTGAATTAGTTCTCAATCTATAAGAGAGCCGATGAGCATAAAACTCTCTAATAGACACTCGACCCATATTACCACGACGTGATGACCGGTTGTGGGAGATTTCGCCTGAGTAGCCTGGTGTGCCATGCATAAATAGCAACGGATAGCACAATGGATCAACCAATGGATTCTGAAAATTCAGAAAATTGAGATCCTCGCCAAAAGGCTGAATGGCAACCTTAAAAATAACAACAAAAATTTGTTAATGAGGAAATGAGAGCGAGCATTGGGTTAAAAAATTACATATTGATGAGATGGAAATCCATCAGTGTCGGAGGTGAAAATAGCGCCAATTTGACCACGACCTGCGGTGGTCGTATATCGATTTGCCCTATAAAGCTCAGCAGCACCCGTTTCCCTGTTAGTATGCAAATACATTCTAAGGTGGGTTTGATTAGCCTGCTGATGCTCAGCCATCCGGTCTTTATAATTGCGGTATAGTGGGGCAAATGGATTGACATCATTCACGGCTTCTTCCAAAATTCCCAAAATCTCATCGTCTATGTACTCGTATGCATTATTTGTATTATTGAGCCTGTCACGATGTGCAGTGTCAGTATCGATGGTGTAATACTGACCACCTTGCTGATGGAAATTCTGATTGTCCCTGAAAAATGCGGGTGCAACATGGTGGTAAATGCGGCCATGAATCTTGTACACAAAAAAGTTCCGTGGATTAAAGATGGTGGTATCAAGAGAAGCGCAGACTGCGGCAAAACTCAACAAACTATTATAGTTGTTTATGTAATCAAAATAATTCTTTTGTCTTGCGAGAAGAAAATTATCCCTTGGATCGGCTTCCATTAACTCCACTATTGAGGGCGGAAACTCCGGAACAATCTCAATTTCTACTTTATTGAGCATGCAACATCGAGTAAATCCGCCCCGAGAACAACACTCGGCTGGGAAGTACAATGCTCCACAAAAATTGCATTGAAATTCGGCTTGCTCGCGACCATCAACGACACGTCTCTCACCACCAAAGCGACCAAGACTGAATCTTTCGACTGGTTCCATTGGCTCATCACGATTTACATGCCCTTTGAGGTGCATTTCATGGTACTGAAATCGGTTATTAACTTCAGCACGTGGACGCACTTCAAAATCAGGTAATACCTGTGGCCTAACGTTATTTACCACTGGTGGGGGCATATCACTTTGACTGTGCTGCCACACAAAGTCGTTAGCATGAGGCTCATTTTCTTGAGCCGCTCTTCTGACTGTCGGTGCAGTTCTCTCTTGCGAGTCATCACACGAATCAGATGACCCAGAACGACTTCCAATTGAACTGTTGGATGAACTCCGTCTTGAACGGTTAATTTTGTCTCTTTTCCGTTGACCATCAATTGTCAAGCACTTTTTTCGATATGATCGACGAGACGTACTACTATCAGAATCTGTTGATTCTGAACTTGAACAAACTCTAATTGATGGCCTTTGCTCAGCACGGAAAATGTTTATGCTCGCATTAACATTTTCAAAACAACTCGATCCTAGAGGATTGCCGACAGTGAAAGGTGTAATTTTTAGGGTAATTTTAAACGTCGAAGGAGTTACAATCGAATAGTAGAAATAGTCCAGATTGGCAGGCTTATTCCTTTGGATAATAATATAATCCGTATATTCA
>JBFYPU010000073.1:0-9320 GCA_041303175.1 Crocinitomicaceae bacterium
AGTTTGGACATTCACATACACAGATTGTGCGAGCAATGTTGTTGCTTGGACATACACCTACACAGTTGACATGCCAACTTTTGCTATCGCAACACCAGCAGGATCAAGTACGGTTAACTGCCCAGCGGCAGCAGCTGTTCAACCAGCTGGACCAGGAGTGGTAACTGATCTTTGTGGAAACACTTTGACACCAGTTGTTACTTCTTCGCCAGCAGTAGCATGTGAAGGTAACCGAGTGTGGACATTTACTTATACTGATTGTGCGAGTAACGTTGTTGCTTGGACGTATACGTACACCGTTGACATGCCTACGTTCGCAATTGCAACAGCACCAGGCGCAAGCACGGTAAACTGTCCAGCAAATGCAGCTGTTCAGCCAGCAGGTCCAGGAGTTGTAACTGATTTGTGTGGAAACACCTTGACACCTGTCATCACTTCTTCACCAGCAGTAGCATGTGAAGGTAACCGAGTATGGACATTTACTTATACCGATTGTGCGAGTAACGTTGTTGCTTGGACGTATACGTACACCGTTGACATGCCTACGTTCGCAATTGCAACAGCACCAGGCGCAAGCACGGTTAACTGTCCAGCAGCGGCAGCGGTTCAGCCAGCAGGTCCTGGAGTGGTAACTGATTTGTGTGGAAACACTTTGACACCTGTCATCACTTCATCGGCAGCGGTAGCATGTGAAGGTACACGTGTATGGACATTTACTTATACAGATTGTGCGAGCAACGTTGTGGCTTGGACGTACACTTACACAATTGATTTGAATACTTCACCGATTGTACCAGCAAATGGATCCAGTGTGGTGGCTTGTTTGGCTGACATCTTTGTTCCAACCCCACCAATTGTTTCGGATGCTTGTGGAAATGCGATTGTTCCGGTAATGACTGAAAACGTTGATCCGGTGTGTGTTGGAGATAAAGTGTATACATTTACCTATACAGATTGCGCAGGAAACGCATCCGTTTGGACATACACATTCTCTATTAATGATAACATTTTACCAACGGCTAGTAACCCTGCTCCTATCTCGGTTCCTGGTTCAATGGATGTCCCACTTCCTAATCCGCTTGTGGTGATTGATGAAGCCGACAATTGTACAGCTAATCCAACGGTGGTTTGGGTAAGTGATGTTTCTGATGGAAATGTTTGTAACCTTGAAGAAATCACACGTACCTACTCCGTTACGGATGACTGCGGCAATCAAATCTTGGTGACTCAAATCATTACGATCCTTGCGGTTCCAGCACCAATTGATGCAGGACCAGACCAAACAATTTGTGCGGGAGAGTTAGTAACGATCACGGCAAACAATCCCCTAGGGGCAACGTTAAGTTGGTCGCCAGCTGTTCCAAATGGACCATTTGATCCAGTTGTTACAACAGCATACACCGTAACGGCTGATAACCTTGGATGTATTTCTACAGATGTCATGAATGTCCTTGTTGAGGCATTACCAATCGTGAGTTTCTTTGGTGACAACCTTTCTGGATGTTCACCGTTGTCCGTAGAATTTACAAACACGTCAACTGCATTAAGTGGAATCACAGATTGTGAATGGACATTTGGCAACCAAACAGTGACAGGTTGTGGACCACTTACCTATACCTTCCAAAATGGCGGAACGTATGACGTGACACTTACCACAACATCTGCAACTGGATGTACGAACACAGTCACATACGATGACTACATCTATGTTGAAGACGCACCAATTGCATCATTCTCGCCGTCTTCAAATACGTTGACATCATTTGATACAGAAGTAATCTTCACAAACAACTCTACCGGAGCTAGTAACTACGAATGGACATTTGGAGATGATACAGATATGACAACTGTTGAAAATCCAACGCACAGCTTCCCATCGGATGAGGCAGGATCATATGTTGTCCAACTTGTTGCACTTTCTCCATTGGGATGTTCAGACACAGCAACGGCGGTGATCAGTGTGGTTGAAGAGTTGATTTTCTATGTGCCAAATACATTCACACCTGATGGCGATGCGTATAACGAGTACTTTACACCTGTCTTCACAGAAGGATACGATCCATATGATTTCAATATGCTCATCTTTAATAGATGGGGTGAAATCATCTGGGAATCGAATGATGCATCTGTTGGATGGGATGGAACGTATGGCGGAACCAATCTCGTTCAAGATGGCACGTACACTTGGAAAATAGAATTCAAGACAAGTGCCAACGATAAACGTATGATGGTCACTGGTCACGTGAACATTTTACAATAGGCAAGTTAATACTGATTATGAAAAGGTCTCGATTGAATCGAGGCCTTTTTTCTTTTTAATAGGACTTTTTCTAAAGAAAATAGCGTAATTTAATCATCGTGTAACTACCCTAGAAGTAGGACACTCCTAATAAATCGATTAGTTACTGCCCGCATGAAAAACGTCAATTCTTTCATCTTCCTGATTCTTTTGACCTCCGTCCTTCTCTCCTGCAAGCGGAAAAGCATCAACTGTGGATTGGATTGTGGTGTTCAACTGGAAGAGCTACTGTTTCAAACAGGATTTAACGGTACAACAATCACCAGCGGCGAATACGAAAATGATAACTTTTCTGGAATCGATCCTGATTTCGCAGATCACAGCAACTGGTCGGATTTCATCAACCATTCAAAAATAGGGTTTGTGGAAATTGGCTACGAAGACGGGGACGACACCCAACGGAAAGCATCCATTGTGGACGATCCCGACGATCCGGGGAACTCCGTTTTGAAATACCAACTCTTCGAACCACACATTAAAGAAGGATCCAACTATAAAGGGAGAATTCAATTGGCCATTCACGACAACAACTGTATCAAAGAAATTTACCAAGTCGTTCAACTCAAATTGCATCCCGATCTCGCCTATTTTACCGAACGCTTGGATCGCTTGTATTGGTTCACACTGTTCGAATTTTGGAACAACGGCGCATGGACTAAGGAGAAATATCCGTTTCGGGTTTCGGTCAATTTAAACAAGGAAGAAGGCGTTGGCAGTCCCATCAATTTCCGCGTGAAGTCAGATTTTCAAAAATGCAGCACCTGTGATTGGAATCAAGTCTGGGGCGAAACGGCGACATCATTTCCCGTGGTTTTTGGCGAGTGGATGGAGATTGAATTGTACCTCAAGGAAGGCGATGAAGGAACGGGCCGGTTTTACATGGCGGTTACCCCAGAAGGCGGAACAAAAACGGTGCTCTTTGACATCAACAACACCACGCAACACCCAAACGAAAAGTGCGCGGATGGATTTACGCATTTCGAAGCGATGAAAATGTACTTGGGCGAAGACGACATCAATTACATGAAGGACGGGAATAAAGAACTCGTTCTTTTCTGGGATGATTGGGAATTGTCGTTGAATAAGGTGCCATGAGGAAGAATCTGAGACGCTCGTCGTTTTCAATAAACGCATTCAACATGGAAATCACTCATTTTTTCGATTCCTTTGTAATCACGAAATAAAACCTGCGTTCCGAATACGTAAACGCAAGCGCGTTTTATTAGATTCGTGTGCGATTCGAAGAAAATTCTCCACTTCCCAAAGGGATTCAAAGTGCTAAATCGGCTTGCTTTCAATCGGATTATTCCTGAATTGATCAATCCATTCCAACACGGAAAAAAAAGAGCTGTGCACTGAAAAGTGTGTAAAATCCTCGACTTCAGCTGGGGATTTTTTTTGTCCATGACTAGGGTTTAATTTGCGCGGTTTTCACGCAATTCTTGAATGAGCCGTCTGACGATAACAAGAAGTATTCCGAGTAAGATATATTCAAGAAAGCGAATAAAAATGACCCAGAACATGTTGATTTGTTTTACAGCATTTCCTTGTGCATCATAGCAGGTGAAATCTTGGATGTACATTGTTTTACCGGGTTGTACATGAAATACATCGGTATTTCGATCCAGCGAAGTTCCATCTGGACAGGAAGTCCATTCAACAGGTTTATTGTAGGCAAAATTTCCCGTTTGATCAATAACGGCTCCCATAAAGGCGAAAAAAACCACTAAGGCGCCGGTTATCGGACGACCAGAAGCAGTTGTTACCCTTCGCTTTAAAGCAAATATCACGAAGGTCAAAAGACCTATGACCATGAAGATCATGCTGGCGAAGCCCTCAAAAGTGGAGATACCCACTACAAGTATGATATTGAAACCGATAAACGCAAACGCAGCCAAAAGAATAAGGATCGCCGTCAACCAGGATGGAATGCGACTAAAAAAGGATTTCTTTGAAACAACAGGCGAATTGCCTAACCAATTGCCGCACTCAGGGCAGTACTTCATACTGTCTTCATTGATGCGTTTACAGTTCGAGCAGGAAATCATGGCGTAATTTTCAGTTCGTTCAAAGAAACTAAAAAAAACAATACGAAATGTGGTCATTTTCACGCTTCAACTGAAATGGCCAGGATTGTTTAGGCGGAGTTTTGATGTCGACACTCATTCCTCTCAATTCCAGTTTAAACGTTCTTTCCGCGCCACTCGTTTCGCTGGAAAACCCAACCAACAGCGAATGAGTTGTTGTAGGCGTTGGCATTTCACTGACTAGTGAACTCCACGAAATAGGTGACTTTCCATTTGCCCGTGTGAGCAAGCACATCAAAAAAAGAACGGCAAAAAGTTGAAACTTCATTTCGTGATAATTCGATGTGTTCAGCAAAGGAGCTAAAAAAAACCGAATGATTTCGAAAATCCAGCAGCAATTTGGATCAACAGCACACTTAAACTCACTTCAACTTTCCCCGCCCCAAACTTACTCGATGTTAAACCCGAAAACGAAGTTCTCGGAAAAACGGACAGTTGTTTTATTTCTATCTTAGCTATCACAATCTGCAATGTATCTCACCCAGATGAAAGAACTGACAGTTATTTTGACACTTGGATTTCTGCTACTAAGCAGTGAACTGCTTGCCTGTTCCTGTATCGGAGAGAGAACGGTGAAAGAAGAAATAAAACATTCGGATGCCGTTTTTGTGGGGAAAATCGTCTCAAAAGAGTTAGTGGATGTTGTCGATTCAATGGCTATAAACATGTTCAACAGCGATACGGTGTCAAGAAAGGTATATCCATATAAAACGATCATCGCCAAATATGAACTAGTTGTGACTTCGAACTACAAGGGTAAGATTACCAGCGACACTGTCGAAATCTACACTGGATTAGGTGGCGGAGACTGTGGAGTGCGATTCGAAATTGGGAAAGAATACATTGTCTATGGTGAACAAGATTCCTATATAGGTCATGCTGATTCGGAATGGCAATACCCAACTGGCAGCAATTTGTATTGGACAAATACCTGTTCTCGAACAACTGTAGTGAACGACGAAGAACTCAATCAGATTGAGAAATTTCGAAGGAAAAAATAAATCCATTCGCTCTCTAAGCTGTTTTGGCAATCCGTTAAAGCAACGCGTGAATTCGAAGAAGAAGAGTAACATTGTCTAAAACTCAACTGAATGGCTAGAAACTTCGCGAGAGTAGCTTCACTAGCGTAGTTTCCTGAAACGATTCGTAAACTGTATGTCAATCGGTCGCAACGCGGTTCATGGATCGGATTCTGATGAAAATGCACAAATCGGAGGAGAATTTCACGTTGGTACCGCTGAAGTGAGGGCAACGCATTTCAAAATAAGGAGTGTCTTGAAGATATAGGCTCGTTTTTTTTTGTTTCGAAATGTGTACTTTTGATTCAAACTAAGTTTCAATGAACAATTATTCATCTACCGTGGAACAGCGGTTCGTAAAATACGCGCAAATCGATACCACCGCTGATCCCAAATCAACATCGTTTCCTTCATCGGAGATTCAAAAAGATCTGGCAAGAGAGTTGGTGAAGGAGTTGCTTGAATTGGGTGTTGCCGATGCTGAAATGGACGAATGGGGATACGTTTTTGGGACGATTCCAAACAATACAACCAATCCCGATCTTCCAACGATTTGTTTTTGCTCGCACATGGACACCGCGCCTGACGTGACCGGAAAAAACGTGAAACCGATTGTTCACCGAAACTATGATGGCGCGCCGATTACTTTGCCAGACGATCCTTCGCAAATCATTACCCTGGAGCAGCATTCCTATTTGAAAGAAAAAATTGGCGACGATTTGATTACGGCAAGTGGCTTGACGCTTCTTGGTGCTGATGACAAGGCGGGAATCGCCATCATTATGGATTTTGTGCACCATTTGAAGAACAATCCGTCCATTCCTCATCCAACGATTCGCGTGTTGTTCACTCCTGACGAAGAAGTGGGGCGCGGCGTGGAGCACCTCGACATGGCAAAATTGAACGCTGATTTTGGCTACACGCTTGACGGTGGGGTTTTGGGTTCGTTGGAAGATGAAAGTTTTTCTGCGGACGGCGTGACGATCACCATCAACGGAATCAGTGCGCATCCCGGCTATGCGAAAGGAAAAATGGTGCATTCCATGAAAATTGCAGCGGAAATCATTGACCGCTTGCCGAAAGATAGCTGGTCGCCTGAAACGACGCAAGACCGTGAAGGGTTTGTACATCCAACGAGCATTAACGGCGGATTGGAACAAACAACAATAGGTTTCATTATCCGTGATCACGTGACAGCAAAGTTGTCAGAATACGAAACGCGCTTGGAAGGCATCGTAAAATCAGTAGTAGATCAATACGCCGGTGTGACTTATTCATTTGAGGTGAAAGAACAATACCGCAACATGAAAGAAATTTTGAAGGACGTTCCTTTCGTTTCGAATTACGCGATCACAGCGATGGAAAAAGCAGGTGTTAAACCGCTTCCAACGATCATTCGTGGAGGAACCGACGGCTCGCGACTTTCCTTTATGGGACTGCCTTGTCCGAATATCTTTACAGGCGAAATGGCCATCCACTCCCGTCACGAGTACGTAAGTGTGCAGGACATGGAAAAAGCCGTTGCCACCTTGACGGAATTGGTGCAAATCTGGTCAACGCACACTTCATAGATGGATCACAACGCAATCATACGCGATATTGAGCACGGAAAGTTTCAGAGCATTTACTTTCTGCATGGTGAGGAACCTTATTACATGGATCTGATCACTGCCGCGGTTGTAAAACATGCACTGCAAGACCATGAACGCGATTTTAACCAGACCATTTTATATGGGAAAGATGCAGATGTGTTGAGCCTCATTTCTGAATTGAAAGGCTATCCGATGATGTCTGAACGACGATTGGTGGTGCTCAAAGAAGCACAAGATTTCAAAGCGATGGAGGATTTGGTATCCTATTTTGAATCGCCATCCTCTCAAACTGTGTTTGTGATCAACTACAAATACAAAACCTACGACACGCGCAAGAAATCCATGAAATCGGTTGCGAAAAATGGATTGGTGTTCAAGTCAGAGAAAATTAAGGAATACCGCCTACCCGATTGGATCAAGGAGAAAGTGGTTTCAATGGGCTATAGCATTTCGCCAAAAGCATGTATGTTGTTGGCAGAATTTCTTGGTAACGATTTGAGTCGCATTGTGAACGAGTTGGACAAACTCCAAATTCTGGTAGAAAAAGGAACAACCATCAATGAGATTCACATTGAAGAAAATATTGGAATTTCGAAGGACTACAATGTGTTTGAGTTGATCAACGCGATTGGAGCAAGAAATGTGGAAAAGGCGAATCGAATTGTGGACTACTTCGATCACAACCCGAAAGCAACGTCCATTATTGTGGTGATTTCCAATTTATTCAATCACTTTTCACGCTTGATGCGGATTCATTTTATCGAGAACAAATCGCGCGAGTCCATTGCAGCTTCGTTAAAAATACATCCATACGTTGCTGGGGAATTGGTCAATTCTTCCAAAATCTACAACCCAAAAAAGATTGCTGCGAACATTGCAGTGCTGCATGAATATGACTTGAAATCGAAAGGAGTCGGGAACTCGTCCTTCACCGATGGTCAATTGATGAAAGAACTCATTTTTCGATTGATGCACTGATGCGCTTATTCTACGATCCAAATATCGACACGAGTGCACAAACGCACCAGCTTTCGGAAGAAGAATCGAAGCACATTGTGCGCGTGTTGCGCATGAACGAAGGTGATCAATTGGCGATTGTGGATGGAAAAGGCGGCTATTTTGAAACCAGAATTTCAATTGCGCATCCAAAACGCTGCACGGTAGAAATTGAACGCATCGAACAGCAAGAAACACCCAATCATCAGCTTCACATTGCCCTCGGCCCTACCAAATTGATGGAACGCATCGAATGGTTTGTGGAGAAAGCAACAGAAATTGGCATCACGGAAATTTCCTTTGTGCAAGGCAAAAATGCGGAGCGGATCAACATCAAACCCGACCGCTTGGAAAAGAAAGCAATCTCCGCGATGAAGCAAGCACAACGCCGATTTTTGCCAACAATTCATCCTCTCGTTTCGGTGTCTGAATTTATTGTGCAGCACCCGAATGGTTTAATCGCGCATTGCTACGAAGGGAAGAAATCGACCATTTTGGAGGCCTTTGAAGTCAGTAATTGTCCCATATTGATTGGACCAGAAGGTGATTTCACACCCGAAGAAATAGAATTGGCGTTGGAAAATGGCTATAAAACAATTACTTTAGGAGAAAATCGTTTACGAACCGAAACGGCGGCGTTGTATGCATGTGTGTGCGCACAATTGAAAATTGATTCAGTATGATAAAAAAATATGCATTCATTTTAGCCTTGGTGCTTTCTGCAAACGCAGTAGGTCAAAGCTACCAGTTGGCATTTTTGAAATATGGTGGGGGCGGTGACTATTACGCCAATCCAAGCGCGCTACCGAACTTAATTTCGTTTTGCAATACGAATCTAGGAACCTCGATTTCCAAAGAAACACCTTATGTAGAAGTGGGAAGTCCTGATTTGTTTTTGTATCCATACATCCACATGACGGGCCACGGAAACGTTGTTTTTTCCAGTCAAGAAGCCGAAAATTTGCGCACCTATCTCGCCGGAGGAGGATTTTTACACATCGACGACAACTTTGGGATGGATGAATTTATCCGTGTTGAATTGAAAAAGGTATTCCCAAACAATGAATTGGTTGAAATTCCCTTCGATCACGCCATTTTTCACCAAAAATATGACTTCAACGGCTTGCCAAAAATCCACGAGCACGGGGGGAAACGTCCGCAAGCCTTCGCGATCATAGTGGATGGACGGATTGTGTGTCTATACACCTACGAAACAGACTTGAGTGATGGTTGGGAAGATCCGGAAGTGCACAGCGATCCAGAAAATAAACGTCAAGAAGCCTTGAAAATGGGAGCGAATATTTTGATGTATGCGTTTATGCAGTAG
>JBFYPU010000074.1:0-17584 GCA_041303175.1 Crocinitomicaceae bacterium
GTGGAAGGAAGGCAATCACCAATGGAAGACCAATTGTTAAAAGACCTGGCAACATCATTTGTTTCAAAGACGCTTTCGTTGAAATGGCAACACATTTGTCGTATTCTGGTTTGCCAGTCCCCTCCATAATTCCAGGAATGTCTCTAAACTGACGACGAACTTCTTGCACCATTTCCATGGCTGCTTTACCTACTGCATTCATTGCCAATGCGGAGAATACAACAGGAACCATACCTCCAATAAACAACATCGCAAGTACCGGTGCTTTAAAGATGTTGATTCCATCAATACCAGTGAATGTTACGTACGCAGCAAACAACGCCAAAGAGGTCAATGCAGCAGATGCAATCGCGAATCCTTTTCCTGTTGCAGCAGTTGTATTACCCACTGAATCCAAAATATCTGTACGTTGACGAACGATTGGATCTTGCTCGCTCATTTCAGCGATACCACCAGCGTTATCTGAGATAGGTCCAAAAGCATCAATTGCTAATTGCATAGCCGTAGTTGCCATCATCGCAGAAGCAGCCATTGCAACTCCGTAGAATCCAGCGAATGCATACGACCCCCAAATTGCTCCAGCGAAAAGAATCACAGTTGGGAAAGTAGAAATCATACCCGTTGCCAAACCAGCGATGATGTTGGTGCCGGCTCCAGTAGAAGATTGTTGAACGATTTTCAAAATTGGTTTTTTACCCAATCCAGTGTAGTATTCCGTAACCGATGAAATCACCGCTCCAACGAACAAACCGATAAGGGTAGCTCCAAAAACGCGCAATGAAGAAATCGACTTATCGTCTTCACCAAAGAAACTCATGTTCATTGTTTCAGGAAGCATCCACATAACGAGGAAATAACAAGAAACCGCTACCAATCCGATAGAAACCCAGTTACCCAAGTTCAAAGCACCCATCACTTGTTTCTCTTTCGCATCGTTTGATTTGATTTTCACCAACATCGTTCCAACGATAGAGATAAGAATTCCAATCCCTGCAATCGCCATTGGCAACAAGATTGGACCCATTCCTAAGAAACCTGTTTCAACAACAGTGCTGTCTTGAATAACATAGTTACCTAATACCATTGCAGCCAAAACAGTTGCTACATACGAACCGAACAAATCAGCACCCATACCAGCAACGTCACCTACGTTATCACCAACATTATCAGCAATTGTTGCAGGGTTACGCGGATCATCTTCAGGAATTCCAGCTTCCACTTTTCCTACAAGGTCAGCACCAACGTCAGCCGCTTTTGTGTAGATACCTCCACCAACACGTGCAAATAAAGCGATGGATTCAGCTCCTAAGGAGAAACCAGCCAATGTTTCCAAAACAATGGTCATTTTACTTGTAGAGAAAGCTGCATCAACGTCCATGAACATGTTGTAGAAAAGAATGAAAAACCCAGTCAATCCTAAAACAGCCAATCCAGCAACGCCTAATCCCATAACTGTACCACCACCGAAAGAAACTTTCAAGGCGTTTGGTAAACTCGTTCGAGCAGCTTGCGTGGTACGTACGTTTGTTTTTGTAGCAATGCGCATTCCGATGTTTCCGGCGAAAGCCGAGAAGAGTGCACCAAAAATGAAAGCAATCACAATCATCCAATGCGTTGTAGGTACGATGAATGAAACAACCGCAAGAGCAGCACTTACTGCGAGAACAAAAATTGCCAATAAACGGTACTCTGCTTTCAAGAAAGCCAAAGCTCCTTCGTAGATGTAGTCAGAAATTTCTTTCATTTTACCATCACCTGCGTCTTGCTTCATTACCCAAGACTTTTTTACCAACATATACAACAGTCCGATTAAGGCAGCAGCAATTGGCATATAAATGATCAATGATTCCATAATTTTCTTAAATAGTATTTTGAGGGGGCAAAAGTAGATGTTTAATGCGAGTAGTGCAAGTTTGGGTAAGAAAAACTCAAAAGCCCGCATTATGTAGTGCGAGCTAATGTCTAACTTAGAGATACTAAAACGGTAAATAAGCCATAATTGGCTCAGTCCTTAGATGGATGGTTTAATTTTAGAAACGAGCGTACCTTTATCAATTACCCCACTTTCACGCCACACGATTTCGCCTTTTTTGAATAAAATCAATGTTGGAACGCCGCGAATTTTGTACTTGTCTGCGACCGCAGGATTTTTGTCCACGTCAATTTTAAGGATCCGAACGCTTTCTTTCAAGTCTTTTTTTACATCGTCCAAAATGGGAGCCATCGTTTTACATGGGCCACACCACGTCGCATGAAAATCGAGTAAAGTGGGTGTGTCGGATTTGATAATTTCGTTGAATGTTGCCATGGTGCAAAGATACACCTTTCGAGCGAGTTGGTCTGTAAGCTGAGTTACACAAACAGGGAGTTTCATTCAGAATCGTATCTTTACCCCGTGAAAATTCTCGTCGTTCGCTTCAGTTCCATTGGTGACATCGTACTAACTTCTTCGGTAGTGCGTTGCTTGAAAGAACAATTGCCCAATTCTGAGATTCATTTTTTTACAAAGTCGGCATTCCGATCAGTAGTGGAGCACAATCCGAACATCGACAAACTCATCGCGATCAAGTCATCGATCAAGGAAGTGACCGCTGAACTCAAAAAGGAAAACTACGACCACATTGTCGACTTACACAACAACCTTCGCACGCGTTCCCTTGCGATGCGTTTGCGACGTCCCACTTCACGCTTTCCGAAATTGAATTGGAAAAAGTGGCTCTTGGTTAAGTTCAAGAAGAAGGCGATGCCAGATGTGCATGTTGTCGATCGCTATTTTGAGGCGGTGAAACAATTGGGGGTAAAATCGGATGGAAAGCGGGGTGATTTTTTCATTCCAGAATCAGAGTGTGTGGATGTAAGTGCCATGTACGAACTCGAAATGGGAGATTATGTGGCGGTAGTTATTGGTGCGAAATTCGGGACGAAGCAGTTGCCATTGCTGAAATTATTGGAGTTGATCGAAAAGATAGAAGAACCGATTGTGCTCGTTGGTGGGCCTGAAGATCGAGCATTTGGAGAAGAAATTCTGCGAAAAGCTCATCGAACGAAATTGTTCAACACCTGCGGATCGCATTCCATTTTAGGCTCGGCGAGCATTTTGAAGCAAAGTCGAGTAGTGGTCTCAAACGATACCGGCATGATGCACATCGCAGCTTGTTTTGAGGTGCCCATCGTATCGATTTGGGGAAATACGGTTCCCGAATTGGGCATGTATCCCTATCGTCCAGAAGATAAATCGAGTTACTCCATCCACGAAGTGAAAGGCTTGGACTGTCGTCCATGTTCCAAAATTGGTTTTGATCGCTGTCCAAAAGGACATTTTAAGTGTATGAATGATCAGGATATTCAAAAAATTGTGAGGTCTCTATAATCAATGACTTCTGCGCCGAGATCTGTCCATTAATCAAGAAACAACTTCTTCAACTCCGTTGCATCCTTCGGATTCATTTTTCCCGCTAAAATCAAACTCAATTGTTTTCTGCGCAACGCGCCTTCAAACCGTTCTTTTTCCTCATCCGTTTCGGGAATCAGGTCAGGCACTTCAATCGGACCGCCGTTTTGATCGACCGCAACAAAGGTATAGATCGCCTCGTTGGATTTGTGTCGGTTGCCAGTTACGTTGTCTTCCACAAACACGTCCACGAACACTTCCATGGATGAGTTGAATGCGCGTGACACTTTCGCTTCCAAGGTCACAATCGATGCACCGTTGATCGGAGTTTTGAAAGAAACATTGTTAACGGAAGCGGTGACAACTACGCGTTTACAATGACGGTGTGCGGCTACGCTAGAGATTACATCCATCCATGCAAGTAGCTGACCTCCAAACAGATTTCCCAAGGTGTTAGTGTCATTTGGTAGTACAACTTTGGTGGTGATCGATAAGGTTTCTTTGGCGGTCTTTGATTTCTTCATCTGGAGATTTTAGGTCAAAATTACGATTTAGTGCCATCTTCTGCGTTTTTTTGAAACTAATTCTTGATTTCTTCGAACAATAGAGTAGAACAACACATTTTTGATTTCGAATTCTTAACTTTACGTTACTTATGGCAGACATGAACACTTTAATATCAGCGTTTCCAGATAACATCACGGAGGCGCTAGAGATTGCTTCAAGGGTGAAGCTTTCGACCCCAAAACATGAAATTCGCAACGTGTTGATTTGCGGAATGGGCGGCTCGGGAATTGGCGGTCGTTTGGTAGCGAAATGGGTGGAAGACGAACTTTCGATTCCCGTTACTTTCGCACAAGATTATGGCATTCCGGGATCTGTTTCGAAGCACACCTTGGTGATTGGTTCCTCCTATTCTGGAAATACGGAAGAAACTTTGAGCAGTGTTCACTTAGCGTTGGAGCGCGGGGCGCAGTTGATTGGCATTTGTTCGGGTGGCGAAATGAAACGCATTTGCGACGAAAATGGCTGTGATGTGGTGGTTGTACCCGGTGGAAATCCTCCTCGAACGGCCTTGGCGTATTCGATCGTTCAGCTGCTCCATATTTTTGCAGAACTTGGTTTGAGTTCAACCGATCGTTTGACAGAAATCGCCAAGGGTCGCGATTTAATCGTTCAAGAAGAAACGTCGATCAAAGCACTGGCACGAGAATTGGCGTCGTTCATTCATGGAAAGGTAGGCGTGTTTTATGGAACAACAGACTACGAGCCCGTATTGGTTCGTGCCCGTCAACAATTCAATGAAAATGGGAAAAATTTATGCTGGCATCATGCGTTACCCGAGATGAATCACAATGAACTCGTTGGATGGGGTGGAGGTGACGATCGTTTTGCGCTCGTAATTCTGGAAACAGACGATATGCACCCGAAAAACCGTCGCCGCCTGGAAATTACCCGCGAAACAATTCAAAAGAAGACAAAATACGTCACAACGATTCATTCCAAGGGAAATTCGCGCATCGAACGTTCGATTTATTTTATCAATGTGGTGGATTGGGCATCGTTTTATATCACTGACCTCAACGGAGCAGACCCAATTGACATCGCGATTATTGATTACTTGAAAGACGAATTAGGTAAATTTTAAACTCAGGCTTCGACTGCGCTCAGCCGTCGCTGTAACTATTATATACCGAGGATCGAGGGCTGAGCGCAGTCGAAGCCCTAATAATTCAACGATCCAACACCGCCGTTAGGCAGCAGTGAAGCTAATCCAGTGATCCAATAATCCAATAATCCAATGATCCACCCAATCGTTATCTTCAAAGACCTCGGCCTCATTGACTACAAAGAGGCTTGGGACTTCCAGGAAACCTTGTTCAAAGAAACAGTGCAACAAAAGATCGACTTACGCAATGGATTAACTGCGGAGCCAACAAAGAATTACTTATTGTTTTGTGAGCACCCGCACGTGTACACCTTGGGCAAGAGCGGTTCGAAAGAGAATTTATTGCTGGATGTGAATGGCTTGGAGGAGAATGATGCGACGTATTACGAAATCAATCGTGGTGGCGATATCACGTATCATGGCCCAGGGCAATTGGTTGGGTATCCTATTTTTGATCTAGATCATTTTTTTTCGGACATCCATAAGTACTTGCGATACTTGGAGGAGGCTGTCATTCAAACCGTCTTGGAATTCGGAATTGTTGCAGGTCGCGTTGAAGGCTTGACGGGTGTGTGGGTAGATTTTGACGGTGAAAATCCACGGAAAATATGTGCGTTGGGTGTAAAAAGTTCGCGCTGGGTTACCATGCACGGCATTGGATTCAACATTAATTCGGATCTTTCCTATTTTTCTCACATCATTCCTTGCGGAATTCAAGATAAAGCGGTAACTTCAATGGAACAAGAGCTCGGAAAAAAACTCGATCTGGCAGAAGTTGCCGAGGTGTTAAAAGTGAAATTGGCCGATTTGTTCGGCTTCGTTTATTCATAAACTATGAAGCGCATCCTAAAAAAGACGGGGAAAATTCTCCTCTACACATTCATTGTCGCATTCCTTTCTATCAATGCGTTTATCCTACTCTCAGGTCGTTTGTACATGTACAAAGGCATCGTTAACACTTATCTTGTAGGCAAAACAGGTCCTACGATCTATGATTTAGATGTTTTTGAAAATTCTACAATAAAAGGAAATAGCAAGGTGAAATGGGTGAAAGATGGCGCATTCAACACGCAAGCCATGCCGCCTGATTTCCGAACCTATCTGGAAGATTTGGACACAAAAGCATTTTTGGTTTTCAGAGGAGACACTTTGCTGTATGAAGAATATTGGGGCGATCACAGCGAAGAAACCGTGAGTAATTCATTCTCGATGTCCAAAACGCTTGTGGCTATTTTGGTGGGAATTGCGATAGAAGAAGGTAAAATTGAAAGCCTTGACGTGAGTGCATCTAAATACATTCCCGAATTCAGAAAGGACAATCGAAAGAAGATTACGGTTCGGCATTTGCTGACCATGTCTTCGGGCTTGGATTGGACGGAAAGCGGAAAAGATCCCTTGTCAAACAATGCAGAATCCTATTATGGTTGGGACTTACACGAGTTGGTAACCAAACAAAAATTGATCGATGAACCAGGTAAAAAATTCATCTATCAAAGTGGAAACACTGCGCTACTTGGATTCATCCTCGAAAAGGCTACTGGGATTGACTTAACGAAATATGCTGAAACCAAAATTTGGTCGAAAATTGGCGCCAATCACGACGCGTTTTGGAGTTTGGATAAAAAAGGGGGCGATGAAAAATCGTTTTGCTGTATCTATGCAACAGCCCGCGATTATGCCCGACTCGGTTCACTAGTGCTGCACAGAGGAAAAATAGGCAACGAGCAAATAATCCCAAAATGGTATTTTGATGAAATGGTCGCACCTGAACAAATGGCAACCGAAGAAGGTGTGCCAAATTTGCGCTACGGGTTACATATTTGGACCTATTTTGGAAAAACGAATCCCGTCTACTATTTCAGAGGAATTCAAGGGCAATTTATCATCACCATTCCAGCAGAAAATTTGATGATTGTTCGGCTTGGATCTGATTGGATGCCTCAATTTGAAATTCCTGAGGCCCTTCAAAATGACGAAGAATACCTGCTTCAAAACCAAGACGAAATTGGTCATGGACTTGATTTATTTCAATATATTGCGCTCGGAAAAATGATTAAATCCCAATCTGAATATTAACGTATGCGTGAAGAACTTCTAGGTCCCAAAGTGGAAGGGGTAGCAGTTGCAGTGGTGCAGCAATTGAATGAAGACAATGAAAAAATATATTATGTGTATTTGATCAACCTGCGCGATGACATCATGGAAGGCATCATTGTAACAAGTCAGGGCTACGGCGAAAATGTGGAGACAGGTGAAAAAGTTCGAACCTCACAATTGAGACATAGTTTAGAAGTCTTGCTCCCAAACGAAGCCGCCAAAATTGAACCAATTATCGAAGAAGTATTTGGATTGTCCAATGAATTTTGGGTCAGCTTCTGGGTAAACGACGATTTATATGATAAGAAATATGTGTTTCTAGCTGAGTCGATTTCAGAACAAAACATGAAAGTGCTACCCGTTATTGGTTTACCGGGTGTGATGATTAAATAGGATCCTTTCCGGATTTCAAAAAGACACCGTGCAGAATTTCACAAGAACGTACATTGAATTACTAGGTTTCGTATATTTGCAGTAGTGATTTGGACTAAACTATTAAGACACAACGCCATGACTACATCAATTTTTATCAGAACAGCAGGATTTGCTTCATTGTTTTTCACAATGTTTCTTTTGGTAAATTGTGGTGGCGGAGAAGCTGAAAAGAATGGGGATGAAATCGTTATAGACGACGATTATTACGAGTTTCAGGATTTCATCATGAAAAAATATGACATTGATGCAGTGATCTCACTACCAGATGAAACGGCAAACATTGGCGCATCCACACGACCAGAAGTCATTCATCAAGAATCCTTTAAATGGGAAATCAATGTCGGGCCAAAATTTCATTTGAACATTGAGGATTTTGGAAATTACAATGATCTAGTGATCGAGAAGAAAAAAGAACTCGCGGACCAAAAGTTTTTCAAAATCAACTACTTAATTGACGATAAAGACATGATTGTCTACGAGCGCACACTCGTTGTCGGTGGATCAGAAAAAGCATCCTCACGCGTTGGCGTTGAACACAAGTCTTACCATGTCTACGGACAAAAAACAGTAGATAAAGTGATTTATGCGCTTTCTACGTCCGATGAGGGTTGTGAAAAACACATTGTGGAATTGATGGCGAAATCCATCAAATCGTTCAAACCGTTCAAGACGAAGAATTAAAAAAATAGCGCGTTTCATTCAGGCGCAAACATCATGGAAATAACACGGGAAAATGTACTTGAGGTGTTGGGTTCAATCTTAGAGCCTGATCTCAAAAAAGACCTTGTATCTGCCAATTTGGTGGAAGAACTAACGATCGATGGCAGCACGATTACGCTGAAAGTTTTCGTTTCGAATCCAGCCTTGCACGCACGCAAACGCATGCAGGAAGCCATTGATTTCAATTTGAAGCGAACTTTAGGTGACGCAATAACTGTAAATGCAACTGTGGTCGGACTTCCCGCCGAAGCGAAAGCTGCCCAACGGAAAATCCTACCTGAAGTGAAACACATTGTGGCAATTGCCTCTGGGAAAGGTGGTGTCGGAAAATCAACCGTCACTGCAAATCTTGCAGGAGGATTGGCGAAAGCTGGATACCGTGTTGGAATTGTGGATGCCGATATTTATGGACCTTCCATGCCAACCATGTTTGATGTTGTTCATGAGCGCCCAACCATGTTGGATATTGATGGAACTCCAATGATCAATCCAGTTTTGAGCTATGGAATCAAAATCCTTTCGATTGGGTTTTTTACTGAACAGAACAACGCCGTAGTTTGGCGCGGACCGATGGCGTCAAAGGCACTCACACAAATGTTTACCGAAGCATATTGGGGCGAACTGGATTATTTATTGATCGATCTACCTCCTGGAACCGGAGATATTCATTTGTCACTCGTACAGACCGTTCCTTTGGACGGAGCAGTGATTGTTAGCACACCTCAAGAAGTTGCGCTAGCGGATGCGCGAAAAGGCGTAAATATGTTTCAACTCGATTCAATCAATGTCCCTGTAATTGGAATAATAGAGAACATGGCGTGGTTTACTCCCGAGGAATTACCTGACAACAAATACTATATTTTTGGTAGAGACGGAGCCAAGAACCTAGCACATGGGATGAACGTACCTTTTTTAGGACACATTCCACTCGTTCAAGGTGTGCGCGAAGCTTCAGATATTGGTAAACCTGCTGTTTTTCAAGAAAACAGCCCGATTGCCGAGGCTTTCGATGAATTAGTTCGTACTTTTGTGGAACGCGTTCAGGAGCTAAAATTCAAAAAGGAAATTCATGTCCATTAATAAGCAGGAAATCGAAGCCAAAGTACTCAGTTCAATGGAACAATTAAGGCCTTTTTTGTTGGCAGATGGTGGCGATATGGAATTAATGGAAATTACGGATGATGCCGTTGTAGTGGTTCGTCTTTTGGGAGCATGCAGCGATTGTTCAATGTCCATGATGACGCTCAAAGCAGGATTGGAAGAAGCCGTAAAACGCAACGCACCTGAAGTAAAATCCGTTGTGGCATACGTTCCAGAATCCGTCTAACTCAAATCGTAAACGGATACGCTTTCAATTCAACATCGTTCATCACGATCCGAAGTGTATAATCGCCTTTTTCCCATCCAACAACCTTCACCGAGAAATCCATTGTGCATTTTGGTGATTTTTTTGGCGTTGCAGGTGGCATCTCAAAGCGAACAACTCCGTTTTTATCGACTACCTCTTGTTTAATGATCGAAATGCCGTCCGATGGAAATTGCACCTGTCCTTTCACGATTGTTGGAAGCGGTACAATTCTGCGTTCAGGGGTGATGGTAAAATTCTGCGGAGCGGTATACCACGTGTTCGTTTGCCCAGTGAGGTCAGCAACAAATTGTCGGAATTCTTTCGCTTCAGGCGTGTTGGACTCCATGTACGAAACGGGAGAATTGTTACTAACGGCCCAAACAGCCTCTTGAAAGGAAGTTTTTGGAACCTTTTTGCCTTTCACATAAGCCGCTAGATCCAGCAGTTTTTTGTTTTTTACGGTCGACATTGTGAAATTGGAACCTGATGTCGGAATGCCATCGGTACTCTCACTGCAAAATGCCGCAATCGTATGAATTTTGGTCGCCTTTGGTTCCAGCACGATCAACTCGTCCTCCATTTGAAAAAGTGTTTGTTCATCGTCATTTGCTGGTGCATACGCTGTACCCGCAGGAACGCGAATCGTGAGCTTTTTGGACGTGGTGTTGGTCAATTTCAAATTCACAGAACGACCAGAATATTTCCCATTCGAGGAGATTTCAGCCGTGACATCACCAGCGGTAATAGCAGCATTCAAAACTAATTCGTCGATCCCTGGAGTAGGATTATTTACAAATGCCAATGCGGTAAACAGCAAAAAAGTAACTGGGAGAAATGCGATTTGTCGGAAGATTCGTTGCGGTTTCATAGGATGAATTTATTACATAATTTGTTTCGAGCGAAAAAGTTACAGAAATAGATTGGATTTATTGATATTTTGTTTCATCTCTAAAAAATCCAAGCATCTTGCTCTGGTTGTTTTGTTTTTGATGCCACAACCATTGTGCCAAGGGAGTAGAAAGTGTCAGTGCGGTTTGGATGATTGAAGGGCTTACATTCGGATTCTAACATTCGTTTTTAACCAAAAAACCCCCTTCTGATTGCTCAAAAGGGGGCTTCCACATTTCTTTTTGTTAGATCGCTGCTGCGTACAATTCCGCAACCTTTGTCCAATTGATCACATTGAAAAATGCGTTCACATAATCGGGACGACGGTTTTGGTAATTCAAATAGTATGCGTGTTCCCAAACGTCCAATCCCAAAATCGGTGTTCCGCTACATCCTTCGTTCATCAGCGGATTGTCTTGGTTGGCTGTTGAACAAACTTCCAATTTTCCGTCGGTTACGCACAACCATGCCCAACCAGAACCAAAACGCGTTGCCGCTGCTTTTGAAAATGTTTCTTTGAAGGCGTCAAATGAACCAAAAGCACTGTCAATTGCCACTGCCAAATCACCTGTTGGCAAACCACCTCCACTTGGACTCATGATTGTCCAAAATAAATTGTGATTCCAAAATCCACCGCCGTTATTGCGCACTGCTGGAGTACCGCTGCATGCCGTCATCATTTCTTCGATACTCATGTTTGCGAATGCAGTTCCTTCAATTGCTGCATTGAGGTTGTTCGTATAAGCAGCATGGTGCTTTGAATGGTGTATTTCCATTGTTCTCGCATCAATATGCGGCTCCAAGGCGTCGTACGCGTATTCCAATGTGGGTAATTCAAATGCCATAATATCGTTGTTTTAATAAAATTGTGTGTTTCACCAAAGGTAGTAAATCGAGAACATATACGTCAATTTCAATCGATAAATCGCTCCTAATTGGAAATTGCATATCTTAGTCCTGCTAAAACAGTTACTATGATAAAACAAATGCTACTACTTGTGTTTCTTTTCCCATTTTTGGGTTCCGCACAAATCTGCACCATTGATTTTTCTCAAACCGCTCCAGGAATTTATCCTGACACAATGCCAGATGGTTACGTTAGTCAGTTCTATGACGAGGATATTACGTTTGTGATGCCATTGGATACCCAAGGATTCGACTTTACCAATTTTCACATTCTTTCAATTTCATTGCCAGTTGGCCTTTCGTGGGAGTGCAACAATTCGGCGAGTAACTGTGATTACAACCCACAAGTAAATCAATACGGCTGTGTGAGGGTGTTCGGAACTCCGCTGCTTGCTGGTCTATACAATGTGGACGTTTCTGTTGTTGCTGATCTCACCATTGCTTCGGGAATTCCAACCACCTTTTCCGTATTTATGGAAATTTTGCCAAATAACATCCCTGTAACCAATACGGGCTTTAGCATGGCGGGTGCCACTGGTTGTTCCCCACAAACGGTTACGTTTACCAACAACAATCCTGGGTTGCTCGCTTATTCTTGGGACTTTGGAAATGGAAATACGTCAACCTTGGAAAATCCAACACCGCAAATTTATACCACACCGGGGGATTATGTGGTCGATTACCAAGCATGGTCGGTCTTGGATACACTTGAAGTCTACACCCTCACCAATGTTACCATTCAAAGCATGTCCAATTACGGAGGAGGCTTCCCTTCCAATGATGATGCCGATGCATACTACGTAATTTATGAGAATGGGACCATTTTCAGTCAATCTGGAATTATTGGTAACACAAATCCACCGGTTAGTTGGTCAGCCTCGGTACTCTTGAATCCTGCAAACTCCTACACGATTGAAGTCTGGGAATCGGATGCAGGTGAAATTTTATTCGGGGCCGACGATTTCATGGGTTCAGCACCAATGAACATCAACGGTTGTACGGGTTGCGCGGTTGGAACCTCAGTGGTGAACTATACGATTTCGTATCAACAGATTCTTCCAGTGCCTACGGTGATCTCGGTGGACACGGTGCATGTAAACGGTTTTCCTGCGACACCAGTTGTTACGTGGGATTCCATTCCACATACCTTATCCGCAGTTGATCTCGGCGAGAGCTACCAGTGGTATTTCAATGGCAGTCCAATCGCTGGAGCAACCACACCAACGCACGTGGTTTTGATGTCTGGTTCCTATCATTTAGTTGCAATCAATGCAGGTGGGTGCGTGAGCTTTTCGGACACTACCCTAGCGATTTATTGCGATTCGTTGGATGTTCCGCTGACGCAAGTAAACTCAAGTGGCAATTTGATTGTAACAAATGCCAACGGTTCGTCAATTCAATGGTATTTGGACGGAGTGGCCTTGGTGAATGATACCTTGGAGGTTTGTGTTCCTAGCAATCTTGGCACTTACACCGTCACATTGATCAATGAATTTGGATGCAGTTCAACCTCCGCTCCACTTGCCGCATCATCCTTGTCGGAAATTGCTTCAGTTGATTGGCAAATCTTTCCGAATCCTGCTGGAGATTTAGTGAATCTTCGACTCGACGCAGGTACAACGGTTGAGGCCTTGGAAATCCGTGATCTACTAGGAAGATTGGTGCTAACTACTGGTGAGTTTATAGGAGATACTACACTAAATGTGAGCGCTTTAAGCAATGGAGTGTACAACGTTGTTGTGGTGGCGAATAACCAGTTTTTCACAAAATCCTTAATTATTCATAAAAATTGATTTGTTGCGTTTCTATCGAAGCCAATATTTCGTAGTTTAGATCAAACCAATATTGAAGAAAATGAAAAGAAAATTTATGTTTGTTGCAGCTATTGCAGCAGGAATGGCGATGACAGCTTGCTCAGGGGCGACAGAAGAGGTTACAGAAGAAACAGCAACAGAGGTTACTGATGAAGCGGAAGCTGAGGCTGAAGAGCTAAAAGAAGAAGCTGGAATGATGGACGAAGCGATGGAAGCGTCTGAAGACGCAATCGAAAGTGCGAAAGCTACGGCAGAGGATGCGATAGAAGACGCGAAGAAAGAGACTGAAAAAGCGGTTAACGACGCTAAAAAATCAATGGGAATGTAATATTTCTCAATTCGTTAAGAAATGTAAAGGGAATTCTGAAAGGAGTTCCCTTTTTTACTTTCCAGAGTATTTCTCTGTGTATTTTACTTTGAGCTCCTCTTGAAAATTAAATGGCTCAATTAATTCACCTTCCACGACACCAATGATCATCTTATTGGTGCGCATGTCCAACGCATTGCCTTCCGAGACAAAAAACGTTGCGGATTTTCCTTTTTCTACGGTGCCAAATTGTTTACTGATCCCCATGATTTCACAGCTCCACAACGATATTGAACTGATAGCGTCTTCTTCGCTCAAGCCATACGCCATCGCTGTTCCTGCCAAAAATGGAATATTTCGCGCGTTCATTGCTTCCATCTCACCTTCGTTCTGTATACAAAACTTCACACCGCCAGCGCGAAGTAGTGCTGGCAAACGATAAGGGTGATTTACCGCATCCTCCTCATTTTCAGGTAAACTATGAGGGCGAACAACCATCACTGGGATGTCTGCATCTTTTAACAGGGTTGTAATGAGGTGTGTATCATATCCACCAACAATCACAGGAAATGTCAGTCCAAGTGATTTTGAGAATTCAATCACATCGACCAATTCCTGCAACTCATTCGCATGAATGTACACGCGTTTCGTTCCGTCAAAGCAACCGCGCATTGCCTCAAGTCGCAAGTCCTTCGTTTCTGGTTCTTTTTCTTGAAGGTACGCCTTTGCCATTTCGAAAAATGCTACAATTGCACGTTTATTTTCGTCGTATTTTTTGTTCTTTGTTTTCGGAGCAGGCTCTGCCCACCAGCCACCTCCTTCCATGCTCGATGGCCAATTGAGGTGAATACCGTCATCTTTCAATACAGTCGCATCTTCCCAATTCCATCCGCTTGTGGTCATGACCGCTGAGCTTCCAGAAATAACACCACCGCGAGGTGTTGCTTGTGCTAAAAGAACACCGTTGGAGCGCACCGTACTGAGCACTTTTGATTCAACATTGAAGGCGATCTGTGCGCGAATGTGTGGATTGTAGGTTCCAACTTCGTCGAAATCTCGTGTTGCCCGCACGGCATCAATTTCTGTGAGTCCCAAGGTTGAATTCGGTGCCACAAACCCAGGATAAACTTCTTTTCCAGTTACATCAATAATGGTGTCCCAATCGGTTTTGTCAACGGTATACGCGTAAGCATTTTTCACGAAGAGTATCTCGCCATCTTTGACTCCAATAGCTGCGCTTTGAAGCACTTCACCGTTACCGACGTGCAGGTTTCCACCCGAGATAAGAATCCGTTGTTTTTCTTGCCCAAAGGCGGCACAAGAGATTAGGGAGAATATCACTAATAATTGTTTCATCTTAATGTTGGTTTTCTTCGGTTGATGTTTCTTCTCCAATCGTGTTGCAGTGATAATGTCCTTTTTTCTTTTTCGAAAACGTTTCCTTCTCGCCAGCCTCATTTACTTTAAGCATTTTGGCAATGATTCGTGCTTTTTCGGCTTGATTTCGAGTATACAAGAGGGCATCTTTTTCCGCATCAAATAAAATCACACCGTCTACAACCGTGTATTCAACTTGTGCCAAAATGGAAAGTGGGTGATTGGTCCAAAGAACCAAATCAGCATCTTTTCCTGTTTCAACCGATCCCATGCGATCATCGAGATGAAGGAGTTTTGCAGGATTGAGAGTGACCATTTTCCATGCGTCTTCTTCACTCATTCCACCATATTTCACTGATTTTGCCGCTTCTTGATTCAATCTTCGTCCCATTTCAGCATCGTCGGAATTAATGGCAACCACCACGCCTTGATCATGCATCAATTTGGCATTGTAGGGAATTGCATCGTTCACTTCATATTTGTATGCCCACCAATCCGAGAAGGTTGAGCCGCCCGCACCATGTTTAGCCATTTTATCCGCCACTTTGTAGCCTTCGAGAATGTGCGTGAAGGTGTTGATCTTAAAGTTTAAGGAGTCCGCCACGTGCATCAACATGTTGATTTCTGACTGCACATACGAGTGACACGAAATGAATCGTTGATGATTCAGGATTTCGGAGAGAATTTCCAATTCGAGATCAACGCGGAATGTTGATCCTGACTTCAATTTTTCGGCTTGATACACCCGTGCGCGTTCGAACCCATCGTAATAGATTTGCTCTACACCCATACGGGTCTGTGGAAAACGCATTCCAGCATTGCCCCAATTGGATTGCTTCACGTTCTCACCAAGGGCGAATTTGATGAACTTTGGTGCGTTGTCGATCAGCATTTCTTCTGGTGTGGACCCCCATTTGAGCTTGATCAAAGCGGATTGACCGCCAATTGGATTGGCAGAGCCGTGCAACAACTGTGCAGCGGTAACTCCTCCTGAAAGTTGTCGATAAATATTGATATCATCCGGGTGAACAACATCGCCAATGGAAACTTCCGCAGAAATGGCTTGACCACCTTCATTGACTCCATTTGAAATCGCAATATGTGAATGCTCGTCAATAATTCCAGCGGTCAAGTGCTTTCCTTTGCCGTCAATAAAAATGGTCCCAGCAGGAGTGGATGGTGCACGCGTTCCGCAATAGTCGATCTTGCCGTTTTGCACAAGTACAAACGCATCTTTGATGATGCCTTCCGTGCCATTGGTCCAAACGGTTACATCACTAAATAAGATGGGTTGCTGTTCTGGCAAAGAATCAAATCCATAGGCCATATTTGGAAACCAAGCAAGCGCCATTGTATCCTTCGAAACAACTTTCGAATCGACCGTTTTTGCAGCTTTTCCTTTTTCTTTTTGAATCGCAGACCATTTCACCCATTCTCCAGTTGGAATCATTCCTTCACCCTCAAAAATTTTGAGTTTGTGGTTGATCTTCCCCCGAAGATTTACGCTTCCATTCCAAATCGAATCCTTGATTGCAAATTGAAGCGTGATGTCGTTTTGATCGATCGCCAAAACAGCTTTTGTTTCGTTAGCGTCTGCATTTACAAGGATAGCGGGTTTCACGTTGACTGTCGCGGAGAATTTGCCAGGTGATTGCTCTTCAATTTTGAGTGGAAATCGTCGATTACCTATTAAAACACTGTAGGTTCCGGCCAGTTCGGGGTCTTCATAGACCTTGTGTATCATTCGTTCGCCCAACGACCAAGTTTCCAAAAGCTCAGCAGTTTCATTGACAAATGGATCAGAAGAATAAATGATAAAACTTGCGATTTTATTTGGTTCCAATGAGCCAATTTTCGTGTCTGCACCGATGGTTTTTGCAGGCGTTTCTGTGAGTGCTTTAAGGGCTTCACTGCTTGACAATCCCAATTGAATGGACTCGCGCAGGTGCGCCCAAAAATCTTTGGCCGTTTCGTGCCCGTTCATGGTGATACAAATTGAAATCCCATTTTCTACAAGGATAGACGGATTGTAAGGTGCCATTTCCCATTGCTTTAAATCGCTCAGCGGAATTTGCCGCGCAACGTATGGATCGGTTACGTCATAAGCCTTGGGGAAATTAATGGGTAGAATTACGGTGCTATTGAGTCCTTTGAGCTCGTCCACAATGCCATACTCATTTCCAGAACCAATGTAGGTGAAAGAACGGTTGAATTCGGCGCCAATTTTTGCTGCACGAAGGATTTCCCACTTATCATTTGTATAGAAAAAGCTGCGTTGATCCCATTGCATATTGAATGCTTCTAGTGAAAGATTCCGCTCCAATTGATCGTTTGCCTTGTACCATTTTGCATCGTGAAGTGCTTGTCTTAGGAGGGCAATTGACCCCATTTGAGAAGATGGATATGCTTGATTCGACACACCTTTATTGAAGGAGAAAAAGCTCCCTGCTCCCCAATTTAAGATGGGTTTGTAGATGCTCGATTCGGCTAGCGAAACCAATACTCCCTCACCTTGGGCAATTCCATCTTTCTGATGTGTAAACGCGAAACCAAATCCCGACTCAAGAAAAAGCTTGGCTCCGGCGGCATTTGTTTGATAGCCTTCGGCTGCGTCAATTTCAGGGTGAATGGA
>JBFYPU010000075.1:0-9612 GCA_041303175.1 Crocinitomicaceae bacterium
CGATATTTCGGAAGTAGGAGACATGGAAGCATGTGGAACGGGCTGCAATTCTGTGGATTGGGTGTACCTCGAATACAACATAGACGGAACTGGCTGGCAAAGTCCTGGGAATTCATTTTTCTGTGCTGGCGCATGTGCTGGACTCGATGTCATCCATGCAGACGACATTCTTTCGGGCACTCTAAGTTATAGCACGGGCTGCATCGGTCCTGGGAATTCGCTCCAAATTCGAATTGGGGTTCAATGTTGGGCCGCCAACGAATTTTGGCGCATTGACAACGTGAATGTGTCGTTTTGTTCGGTCACTTCAAATTTAATCATAAACAATCCAACGGCTGTGTGTGCACCCGCAACAGTAAATTTAACTACTCCAGCGATCACTGCGGGAAGTAGCGCAGGCACGCTGACCTATTGGACTGACGCTGCAGCTACAATTCCATTGATCAATCCAAACGCGGTTTCTGTAAGCGGAACGTACTATATCCAACTCGATAATGGCGGTTGCCCAGTAATCATGCCGGTCGTTGTTGTCGTAAATCCATCCATTACGCCAACATTTGCTCCAATCGCTCCACTTTGCCAAGGCTCACCAGCGCCTGTGCTTCCAACAACATCAACAAATGGAATTACTGGAACCTGGTCGCCCGCAATTTTAACGGCGACGGCAGGCACAACAACGCATACCTTTACGCCAACCGCTGGTCAATGTGCTTCCACAACGACGTTGAATGTCACCGTAAACACATCGACTCTTCCCACATTTTCTGCAATTGGAATCCTTTGTCAAGGAGCTCCTGTACCGGTCCTTCCGCTCACTTCCATCAATGGGATTTCAGGAACTTGGTCTTCCGCAGTGACGACAGCGACTGTTGGAACATCGAACTTCACATTCACACCGAATGCTGGACAATGCGCCTCGTCAGCAACGCTTGCTATTACGGTGAATTCAATACTTACGCCCACTTTTATACCCGTCGGAACGATTTGTCAAGGAGCCGCAGCACCAGTTCTACCAACGACTTCTACAAACGGGATTCTTGGAACATGGTCTCCGTTGGTTTCAACCGCTGTGGCTGGAACCAGTTCATATACGTTCACGCCCGATCCCGGACAATGTGCGACCGCCACAACGATGAACATCACTATTTCGGCTGTTATTGTTCCTGTTTTTAATCCCGTCCCAGATCTTTGTCAAGGCGCTCCAGTTCCAGTTTTGCCTACAACATCTATAAATGGAATCATTGGGATGTGGTCACCTGCCGTTTCTACTTCTGTGGCTGGAACAACCACGTATTTATTCACTTCTCCAGCCGGACAATGCGCTTCAACCACATTGGATCTTACGGTCAATCCGCTGCCAATTGTAAATGCGGGCAACGACCAAACGGTTTGCGTTGGATCTTCCATTGTTTTGAGCGGTTCTGGTGCCAATGTCTACAGTTGGAACAACGGAGCTTCGGATGGAATTTCCTTTATCCCGAACTTAGGAACGACCACTTACACCGTTGTGGGTACAGATGTGAACGGTTGCTCTAACTCAGATCAAGTGAATGTGACGGTTGCGCCTTTGCCTTTTGTTAGTGCAGGATTGAACCAAACGGTATGTCTTGGAGAATCAGTCACATTGAATGGATCGGGAGCAACGATGTATGTTTGGGACAATGGCGTGATTGATGGAACACCCTTCACACCACTTTTAGGTACGATCACGTATACCGTCCTTGGCTCAGATGCAAATGGTTGTTCAAATTCGGATGAAGTTTCGGTCACTGTGGAAGATTCCCCAATCACCTCATTTACGGCAAATAATACAGTTGGATGCGCCCCACTCGTGGTGACATTTACGAATACAACAGCTGGAAATTTAATCGACTGCCAATGGAATTTTGGAAATGGTGCAAGCGCAATCGGATGTGGAAGTGTTTCTACCGATTATCCGTCCAGTGGTTTTTATGATGTCACACTCACCACAACATCGATCAATGGCTGTTCGAACACGGTGACGTATCTCGACTTTATTCAAGTGGATGCGAGTCCAATTGCGGCATTTGGGCAATCTTCAAGTAGTGCGACAACCTTGAATTCAACCGTCGCATTTTTCAATACTTCTTCAGGTGCTGTGAACTATGTATGGAATTTTGACGGTGGTCAATCAACCTCAACGTCTGAGAATGCAAGCTACTCCTTTCCGAGTGAAACGATAGGTTCATATTCCGTTGAATTGATCGCGTACTCTGAATTGGGATGCACGGATACCGCCTATTCAACGGTTCAAATAATTGATGAATTGTTGTATTATGTGCCCAATTCATTTTCACCAGATGGCGATAGTTTTAATCAAACGTTTCAACCTGTCTTTACAGCTGGATTTGATCCTTATGACTACACCTTTCATATTTACAACCGATTTGGAGAATTGATTTTTGAATCGAACGATGCGACTATTGGATGGGATGGAACATATGCAACTGGCAATTCAAACCGAATCGTGCAAGATGGAACATACACTTGGAAAATTGAGTTCAAAGCGCTTATGAACGATGAAAGAATTATCGTTGTTGGGCATGTGAACCTCATTCGGTGAATTTTTTAATTCCATGCTGCGATCAAGGACATGATGATTGGCAATGAAGTGATCATCAAAAATGACATGGACTTTACAAATGATTATACGTTGATTTCCTCAGAAACGGACGAGGTTATGGAAGATTTCTTTGATGCGAATTTGATCGGAAAAATTTCGGTGATTAAAGATCTGCACCTAGTGAGCAATGGAGATGATCTACTTCTTAACTTTGGAGAAAAAATCTTGAGCAATCAAGAGATGGAACGCTTAATTGCCGCAGCGCAACTAATAGCATTTGAGATATGAAAATTATAGTGATAATTTTAGGGCTTTCCCTGAGTTTAATTTCATTCGGACAAAAGCAAATTGATTCACACGTTGGATGCTGGTTGATGTATTTTGGGAACCACAAACTCTCGGAAAAGTTCAGTCTGCACACAGAATATCAGTTTCGCCGAACAGATTTTGTACAAAACTGGCAACAATCCCTCGCCAGGATAGGATTGGATTATCACTTCAATTCACAACATTCAGTCACTGCTGGTTACGGTTGGATTGTGTCCTATCCATATGGTGATCAGCCTATTGCAGTGGAAACACAAGAACACCGGATTTGGCAACAATTCATCACGCAATCGAATGCTGGTCGGTTTTATTTTCATCACCGCTACCGACTGGAGCAACGGTTCATTGAAAATGCCTCGCTCAATAATGCGCATGAAAAAGTGGTTGATGGATACAAATTTCGACAACGTGCGCGCTACCGATTCATGGTTTCTGTTCCACTGAACAGAGCGAAAATGGAAGATAACACGCTTTTTTTGGCGGCGTATGACGAACTTTTCTTGGGATTTGGAAAAGGAATTCAAGCGAACATTTTGGATCAAAACCGCTTGTATTTCGCGTTGGGTTGGAGATTCAACAAGCATTCAAACATACAAGTTGGCTACATGAATCAGATCATTCCGAAAGGTGACGGCGTAAAAATGGAACGCGATCACAATTTGCAAGTAGGTTATACGTACAACTTCGATTTTTCAAAGAAGTAAAAAAAGACAGGGTTCTCGACACCTTGTGAGAACCCTTTTTTCAAGAAACGTAAAAAGTGGTTTATTTATTCCAATCGATAGATTTCCATGATGTTTTGAAGGAGTTCTGGGAAATCAATGTTCAAATCAATCAACTTACCAGAATGCACATCAAATACCCATCCATGCACTTGTAATCCTCTTTCAATATATGCTTTTTGAACATCTGCCGTTTTGATCACATTGATGCATTGTTCTTGTACATTTAATTCCACCAATCGCTTGTATTTTGCATCTTCATCTTCAATGGCGTTCAATTCATTGCGATGCGTTCTGTATACGTCGCGAATGCTACGCAACCAAGGATTGAGGATGCCCAAATCTTTCGAATCCATTGCGGCCTTCACGCCCCCACAGTAATAATGTCCGCACACGACGATGTGTTTTACGCCCAAATAAACAACGGCATAGTGGATCACCGACATAGAACTTAGATCCGTATTTGGAACCATATTCGCAATGTTCCGATGAATAAATACCTCGCCCGGTGCCACTCCCATCAATTCCTCAGCGGTAACTCTGCTGTCCGAGCAACCTATGTAAAGGATATCTGGATCTTGTCCTTTTGACAAATTTTCAAAATAATCGGAATCAATATCCAAGTGCTCTTGCACCCATTTTTGATTGTTTTCAAAGATTTTTTTCATCTCCATAATCGCTCTATTTTCGTTAAAAGTATTCATTTACAGAGAACCGCAACGGTCTTTTTATTTGCAAATAAATGGTAGTATGGTTCCAGAAGTAACTTTTACCACTTGATTTCTACGATTTAAAAATCAATCGCTTTCGGGCGGGAATGTGACTCAAACGGTCTGAAACTCTATACAGAATTACCTGTTGTTAAATTTGTGTTACCATTATTTTAGCGAATAGTATATTTTCGATGTGGAATTATCGAGAATGTGAGAAGAAAAAGTTAAATTAGCTCCCTAAAACGTTTACTACAATGAATCTACTACTATTAAACATTTCGAGAGCAACGCTTTTGGTTGTTATCTTCTCATTTGCTATATCACCATATTTATTTGCGCAAGACGCCACAATGACGGATTACGAGATGCTCACCCTGAGTCCAGAGCACTTTCGTCTCTTTCTCGAAGCGAATCCCGAGCATGTTGTGAATTTGAAAGGTAACGACCTTACGGGCATGGATTTAAGTAGATTGAATCTTCGAAATGCGGATTTATCGTATTCAAATCTAACCAATGTGAACTTCAAAGAATCGGATCTCACTCACGCGAATTTCATGGGTTCAAAACTCATCAATGCAGATTTATCTCGTTGTAATTTATCCTACGCAGACTTTGATAAGACGAATGCGACAGGGGCCAAATTCACGGACTCTATGATGAAAAACACCGTCACTACTTACCTAATGATTCAGGATGGTCATCAGCTTAACCCAGCGATCATCACTCCAGATGGATTTGTTGAGCCAGCCTCAAAATAATTTGCACGATAAGAATACTTCTGCGCTCACTTTTTACGAATACGATACTCTTCAATTATGCAACGAACGAATAAATTACACTTTCTGCTAACTTGCTTAGCGGCAATTCTAATCACTTCAACGCTTTCTGCCCAAGTGTTTGTGCCACAAAATGGAACAAATCAAATCAACTGCGGGTTGAACACGACGTTGTGTGATCATGGTGGCTGTGCAGCGGATTATGGCACGGATGCAGATGGCTATACAATTTTGCAAGTTGTTGGGACCGCAACCGTTTCCTTAAATGGAACATACACGCTTGCTGCCGGCGAGTCAATCATTATTTATAATGGCGCAGGTACTGGTGGTGCCATTATTTCGACTTTAACGGGGAGTGGTACCTATTCATTCTTGGGAACAGCTGGGCAGCAAGTGACGGTTCGATTCATTTCGGATGCGTCGGCTCAAGCTTCTGGATTTTCATTTACCGTTGCTTATACAGGGGCATGTACATTTCCCGGGACTAATTTTGGCGCGACAGGTGTTCAAACATTCCCATGTGCAACGAACCGAATTTTTTATGATAACGGCGGGCCAGCAGGAAATTATACGAATGATGTTAACAGTACGGTTGTTCTTACCAATGCGGGAGCCGGAATCTACTCGTTTAGCGGATCGGCTACCATGGGAGTCAATGATTTTGTTCGAATTTATAATGGAGTTGGAACTGGTGGCACCTTACTTGCGACCTATACGAACGGAACAAGTGCGATCAGTTTTACAAGCCAACCTGGCCAAACAATCACGATTCAACAGCAGACAAATGCAACGGTCGTTGCCGCTGGTTTCAATATTACAGTATCGCATTATGGCGGTTGCTCATGTCCAACCGCGGTTATGTCAGCTACTGCGACACCCGCTAGTATTTGCAGCGGTGACGACAGCCAATTGCTCGCCGCAGGCTTAACCGATTTGGCAAATTATTCCATTAGCTATCCACCTTATTCCCCGTTGCCATGCTCGGGTGCACCAAATGGAGTTGGGCCTGTTGGAGACGACGTTTCAAGTGGACCGGTAACAATGCCATTTAGTTTTAACTTTTTCGGTACAACATATACGCAATTTGGTGTTTCAACCAATGCGAATATCCAATTTGGACCTGGTCCCTATTCGAATACATACACGCCAACAGGTTCTGGCATTCCAACAACGAGTATTGATAATTTGGTTGCTCTGAATTTTGCCGACTGGATGGCTGATGCTGGAGACATCACTTGGCATGTTCAAGGTACAGCTCCCAATCAAATAATGGTGATTTGTTTCAATAATTTGTATCCTTATCCTTCTGGGACACCGGGAAATTTGACAGGACAAATTATACTGTATGAAGGTTCAAACATCATCGATTTGGTTTTAACGGATAGTTGGATGGATGTTGCTGCAACTACGGATAACATTCAAACCCAAGGGATTCAAGATGCTCAAGGGGTAGGGGTTCCCGTTCCTGGGCGAAATGCAACTACTTGGACAGCAACAAACTCAACGGTGCGGTTCACACCTACCTTAAATTATACGTATTTATGGTCGCCATCAACGTTCTTGAACAGCACTACAATTCCCAATCCATTGGCGTCGAATGTTACCGCTACTACGAATTATACCGTTACGGCTACTCTTGGAACGGCTGGAGCTTGCACCCAAGTTGCAAATGTTGCAGTCACTGTTGTTCCAACGCCAGTTGTTACTGTTACAGGGGTAAATTCAGTTTGTAGCGGTGTTCCAACTACGCTAACAGCAACAGGTGGAGGAACCTATTTATGGAGCACTGGAGCCACAACGGCATCAATCACTGTTTCGCCATCAACGACAACCACGTATTCTGTGACTGTTTCAAATGGAAGTTGCTCCGTGACTTCGAATTATCCAGTGACGGTTACAACCACACCAGTACCCAATCCAACGCCGAATTTCTCATCAATTTGTAGTGGACAAAGCAGCACAATTACGGCTTCTGGTGGTGGAACTTATTTGTGGAGTAATGGGGCGACCACTTCATCAATCACTGTTTCGCCAACTTCAACGACCTCTTATTCTGTGACAGTGAATAACGGAGGTTGTATTGCGTCTGGATCGACAACAATTTCGGTGAGTCCATCAGGAAGTCCAGTCATGACTTGCCCTGCTGATATGGTGCTCGACCCATGTAATCTCGTGGCAACGTTTGCGACACCTACGGCAACAGATCCTTGTGGTGGTGTACTCTGCGCCTCGGCTCCACTCAGCACTGTATTAAGTAATTTCAATACCAATGGAGCGGCAATCACTGGAGCGATTCCGAGTCCATACAACTTTACGTTAGACAATGGTCCGACTGGGACAAGTATTTCCGATGGTGGAAACGACATGTATGATGGTGGAAATTTTTTAAACACAAATTTTGGCACATCGATAGCCTATACAAATGGAGTGGTCACACCAACTGCTGCATTTGGAGCAGGGGGGCAATATTTCACCCAAAAAGTCAACAACATGTTCGTTATGGCGGCGGATATGACGAACGTGTCAACATTCTCTATCACCGGAAACAATGGGGCTGATGGCAGTGGTGTTGCAAACGGATTCACATACACAGTTGCTTCTGGATGTTTGAGCTACAACGTATACGTGAAACGAGTGAACGGTGCATTTGATCCCTCGATCAATCAAATTTTCATTGTGCCCGATGGTAGCGGTGCAACGCATACGTTCGACGCGAATACAGATAATAGCTTGCATACCTTATCCGGTTTAAACACAGCAACCCGCCTTTATTACCTATTGGTAGGAGGTAACGGTGGCTACGCGTATACAAATGCTGAGATTCAAACAATGGTCTTGAATTTCTTGACACAATCTGGTGCTACTGGTTCGAGTTCTCCTCCGGTTGTGGTTACTCAAATTGCTGGACTACCGAGTGGATCTACTTTCCCTACTGGAACGAACGTGGTCACGTTTCTTGCAACTGCAGGCTCAGGAGCTACCTCAACATGCAGTTTTAACATCGTTGCCCCTCCAGCTACAACACCAATTATGACCTGTCCAACAGACATCAACCTTGGAGCATGTAATCCAATAGCGACATTTGCGACACCTACGGCGATTGATCCATGTGCTCCACCGTGCGCGATTTCTCCATTGTCGACTGTACTGGCAGGTTTCAACTCCAATGGAGCAGCTATCACTGGGGCAATCCCAAGTCCGTATAATTTCACACTCGATAATGGTCCAACAGCAACGAGCATTAGCGATGGTGGAAACGACATGTATGATGGAGGTAACTTCCTGAATACAAATTTGACTTCGTCGATTCCCTACACTGGTGGTGTCGTGACGGCAAATGCAGCGTTCGGAGCGGGAGGACAATACTTTACACAGCAAGTAAATAACATGTTCGTGATGGCTGCAAATTTGAGCAACGTAACGAGTTTCTCGATTACAGGTAACAACGGTGCAGATGGCAGTGGTGTTGCGAATGGATTCACCTATACTGTAACAGTGGGTTGTCAGGCGTATGACGTCTTCGTAAAACGTGTGAATTCGGCATTTGACCCTTCGATTAATCAGATTTTTATTGTGCCAAGCGGTTCAGGTGCAACGCACACGTTCGACGCAAATACAGACAATACCTTGCATACCTTATCAGGATTGAACACGGCGACGCGCTTGTACTATTTATTGGTGGGTGGTGCAGGCGGATACGCATATACGAATGCAGAAATTCAAACCATGGTCGTCAATTTCTTGACGCAAACGAACGCAGCAGTGGCTTCACCAGTTGTTGTTACGCAAATTGCTGGTCCTACTAGTGGTTCTAGTTTCCCAGTGGGAACGACGCCCGTAACGTTTCAAGCGGTCGGTTCAAATGGCTCGAGTACCTGTACCTTCAATGTTATCGTAAACCCAATTGCGCCTGTCATTACACCTTCGGTTACTTCTTTTTGTACTGGAGGAAATTCCACCCTCACAGCCTCTGGTGGAACAAGCTATGTCTGGAGTACGGGAGCGTTGACGTCTGCTATTGTCGTTTCCCCAGCTGTGACAACAACATATTCTGTCACTGCAACGGATGTGTATGGTTGTACAGGTTCAGCAAGTCAATTGATTACGGTTAACACCCTTTCAACAGCACCAACCATTGCTCCAGTCGCAGGCTCATATTGCCCGAACACAAGCATAACCCTCACAGCAGCGGGTGGTATAGCAGGTTCAGGCTCATCCATCCAATGGTATTCTGGACCTGTTGGTACGGGAGTCTTATTAGGTACAGGTCCTAGTTTAACGTTCACAACAACGGTTACGATGAATGTGTATGCGCGACGAGAGGGACCATGCAACAGTACTGTGGATGCGATGGTTCCGATTGTGGTCAAAAGTTATGTGTATGCAACAAACGGAGCAACAACGAATACGTACTGCACCGACGTCGCTGGTTGGCATCATTTCTACATTGGAGATCAAGTTATCTGGTCGTGCCAAGGTGATTTTTCTGG
>JBFYPU010000076.1:0-9548 GCA_041303175.1 Crocinitomicaceae bacterium
TCAAAATCGCTGAAAATAACATGGGCAAGGCAGTTGATGTGATGCAAAATGTTGTTAGACAAGCCATTGAAGAAATTGAATTGGCGTCCAAAAATCCAGATGGAATTTCAGGCGTACCAACGGGATTTTATGCTTTGGATAAATTGACCTCAGGTTGGCAACGTTCCGATATGATCGTAATTGCAGCGCGACCAGCTATGGGAAAAACAGCTTTCGTACTTTCCATGGCGCGAAACACTGCCGTAGATCACAACATGGGCGTGGCGATTTTCTCACTAGAGATGTCATCGGTGCAGTTGGTGAAACGTTTGATTGCCTCTGAAACCCGCTTAAGTGCTGAGAAATTGCGTAAAGGCGATCTACGCGACGATGAATTCCAACAGCTGCATACCCGCATCAGTAAATTGGCGACAGCACCACTCTACATTGACGATACACCGGGGATTAGTATTTTCGATTTGCGCGCAAAATGTCGCCGACTCAAAATGCAATACGATATTCAAATGGTGATCATCGACTACTTGCAATTGATGACGGCTGGTGCAAAAAATCAAGGAAATCGTGAGCAAGAAATATCATCTATCTCTCGATCAATCAAGGAGATCGCAAAGGAGTTGAACATTCCAATTATCGCACTATCGCAGTTGAGTCGATCCGTTGAACAACGTGGAGGTGACAAAAAACCAATCCTTTCTGATCTTCGTGAATCTGGAGCAATTGAGCAAGATGCCGACATCGTATCTTTTATTTATCGTCCAGAATACTATGGCTTTTTGCAAGATGAGGATGGGAATTCAAATGCTGGGGTTGGCGAAATCATCATTGCGAAGCACAGAAATGGTGCCTTGGATTCGGTTCGCTTGCGGTTCATTGCGCAATACGCTCGATTTGATAACATTGAAGGATTCAACGATGACTTACCTGCGAGCAATACACTGCAAGTGGGTGCAAACAGTGATTTTGACAATGAGTTAGGCAAAACGTATACCATTCCTAGTAAGATGAATTCGTTCGACGAGGATGTCGATTTCAATCCATCTGATGATGATTCGCCATTTTAATTGCGGCCCCAATTTCGAATTCAAATCAAACCCTTTATTTTAGGTAAGATTTTTGTAGCTTTAGACGTATGAATCGAATTCTGTTACTTTTTGCAATCCTTACGATCTCCTTTTCTGGAAGGTCGTCGCAGGTGTTGATTCCAATGGATGAAACCCAAACAAATCACTTGAAAGCGTATGGCATTGCTTACTTTTTGCTCGAAAACGAAATTGTGATTGAATGGTTGTTGAATTACCGCGGTGGTTCCTTTCTCACTCCACATTCTCGCGGAATAGAAGAAGAATTGCTCCTTCGTGGCGTTTCGTATGAGATCATTGCTGATGGTCAAGCCAATTCCATTAAAAATTTGATCGCGAATCCTGAGGAAAATATGGAAACGGTTCAATTGGAGAAAGCGCCTAAAATTGCGGTTTACACCCCACCTGGAATGATGCCATGGGATGATGCCGTGACCTTAGTCCTTGAATACGCAGAAATTCCATACGATAAAATATATGACTCCGCCGTTGTGATGGGGATGCTACCCGAGTACGATTGGCTCCACTTGCACCACGAAGATTTTACAGGACAATACGGAAAATTCTATGCGAGGTATCGAAATTTTCCTTGGTATCGAGAGCAAGTTGCAGACCTTGAAGCTTCAGCACATGCGTTGGGTTTCGATAAAGTTTCGGACATGAAGTTAGCCGTAGCCACGAACATCAAAAACTTCGTAATTGGCGGAGGATTTCTCTTCACAATGTGCAGCGGAACAGATAGCTTTGACATTGCCTTGGCCGCGCATAAAACCGATATTTGCGAGAGTATGTATGACGGTGATCCCGCGCATCCCAATTGTCAGCACGATCTTGATTTTATGAACACCTTCGCTTTTAGAGATTTTACGCTTGAGCAAGATCCACTGGTGTATGAATATTCGGATATTGATGGCACAGACCTACGAAATGCTTCTATAGATGAGCGAACCGCTGCTCAAACGGACAAATTTTCACTCTTCGAATTTTCTGCGAAATGGGATATTGTACCGACCATGCTCACGCAAAACCATACCGATGTAGTGAATGGATTCATGGGACAAACAACCGATTTCAAAACGGATTTCATCAAGCCAAACGTACTGATCTTAGGAGAGACAAAGCAATATGGAACCGCGCGATATATCCACGGAGAAATGGGTCAAGGTACTTGGACATTTTATGGAGGACACGATCCCGAAGACTACCGTCATATCGTTGGTGATCCGCCTACAGATCTTAGCTTACACCCAAATTCACCGGGTTACCGTTTGATTCTGAACAACATTTTGTTCCCAGCAGCGAAAAAGAAAAAGCGGGAAACGTGAAGCATGGCCAGATGGCATGAATCCTAGTTTTTTTTTCAGATAATTACACTCAATCTCGAACCCTATCTTCGTGCTCACTTTCAATCCACGGTAGTGCGTGAAACTCTTGTTGATCCGACTTGCGACAGACAGGAAATCAGAGTAAGAATGTTTTCAACTTCCAGTTGAAGATGATTTTCTCTATAACGACCATTTTTCCGAAGAAATTTTCATTATTGTGCAATAAACTTACGTCAAAAAAAATGGGCTGCCCAGAAGGACAACCCATTTTGTATACGAATAGAACTCTTATTCAATAACCAAAACAGAGCTAAATTTTCCTTCTTGACTGTTGCTTGTTACCATGAACATGCCACTCTCGAAATCACTCACGTCGATTGTTGTACCAGAAGTATAGTTGTTGATTGTTTTCACAACTCTTCCAGAAATATCCATGATCACAATGTCTTTAGCATTTCCTTCGAAATTAACGGCAACTTCATTGTTGGCAGGGTTTGGAACAACTTGGAACAATCCTTCGTTTAATTCATCCAAACCTGTGACACAAGCAGCGCAGCTATTGAAGCATACAATTGGAAGTGTTGCGTCACCAGCAACTGAATAAAATCTGTTATCGAAGCCATCAGCGATCGGATCAAGACATGAACCACCAGCAGGCAATACCTCTGAATCAGTCCAGTTGTCAACACTGAATTTGTATTCAATATCTCCTACAGGGAGTTCAACATCCAATTCCCAAATTCCATTCCCCATGTTCGTCATTGGAGCACAATCTCCACACCAGCCGTTGAAATTACCACTTAAGTTAACAGCAGTTCCAATTGTCCCAGTGTATTGCGACATATCAACGCTGAACGTAACCATTGGATCTGGAAGCGAAACCGCACTTGTTTTTTGGTACTGAAATCTCCAGAAACCACCACCAGCGATTTCAATATCAGCCGTCATATTATTACCACCATTTGAAAAAGTAACCAAGTACGTTATGGTCGATACTGCTCCAGCAGGGCTTGTAAGCTCACCTCCGTTGTATGCTTTTGCCAATCCAATATGTGCTCCTAATCCATTCACAGTCAACGTTCCTGCTGTTGCATCATACGAGTAGGTGGCAGCTGTCGATCCGTCATGCGGCGCAACTGGAGCGCCACATCCGTCTGTAGCTACTCCTTGCCATGTTTCAAGCCAAGTAGCGCCATCCATGTGGTGCGTCATGTTACCACCAGCAAATGTGATAGAATCATCAAACAAACACGCTCTTGTAGTCACATCTGCAGCAGAGTTCGACCACCACGATATGTTTCCAAGACCAGGACCAACGCCTAATGCAGAAGCTTGATCAGCCAATTTCCATGTCCCTTCGATTTGCGAAAACGAAACCGTTGAAACCAGTAATAAACTCAAAGTAAATATTTTTTTCATAATTGATTTAATTAATGTTGGGTCTAATATAGTACTTTTTACCAAAAGCTAAAAATATCGTATAGAATTTTTAACTAGTTCGAAATATAGCGTTCACAAATTAACCAATTGGTCTGCGCTATTGACATCAATATTTCACGCTTCTATTGAAATACGCGGACGTAATCAACGAACATAGATTGCGGGAATACAGTTGCTGAATTCGGATTACCTGGCCAATTTCCTCCCACTGCAACGTTAAAGATGAAGAAGAAATTTTCGTGGAATTCAGTCAGATCTGCTGGGGTGATATTTAATTCATTGTAAAGAACATCATCAAAGTACCACTTTATCGAATTTTGATCCCAGACAATAGAGTAGACATGGAACTCGTCTGCAAGTTTTCCGCTCGCTAAAGAAGTCGAACCACCATAAGACGCATGACCATTGCTTTCCCAGTGTCCTGTTCCATGAACTGTTCTGTCATTGGCTCCAGCACCACCGATCATTTCCATGATGTCAATCTCACCGCACGAAGGCCAACCAACAGATGTAATATTGTCTCCGAGCATCCATAATGCAGGCCATAATCCTTGACCATACGGAACGGCCGCTCTGATGTCAATTCTACCATATTGCCACGATTCCAACCCTTGTGTTTTGATACGTGTAGACGTATAGGTTTGATTCGTTTCTTTTTTGGCGAAGATTTCCAATAATCCCGCGTTTACATTGTAATTCTGATTGGTATAATTCTGAAGTTCATTGTTTCCCCAACCACCGTTTCCAGTGCCAATATCAAATGTCCAAGAAGCGGTAAGATCCGTGCCATCAAATTCATCATTCCAAACGAGTGAATAACCAGGACGTGAAATCGGTGTTGTGAAACCTGTTGTTGGTGGAACGTTCACAAATCCAGAAGCACCAACTGTTATCACATCACTTTTTTCAATGTAATCAGCATGTGTTGTATGCGCACGAGAAATGATTGTGTACGTACCACTCTGGGAAAAGGTAAAACTTGCAACTCCATCCGTTGATTCGATTACGGTTGAATTCGTTCCTTCCGTAAAAGTTACTGTGTAAAAATTAGCATTATCCGCTGATACTGTAACGTTAACCGTTCCAAAATTCGCTAAGAGAGTCGTTGTGATATTGGTCGGAAGTACCACTGTTGGTGCAACTGGATCCTTTTCACATCCGAGAACCATCCCGATCATTACTGCGAGTGAGGCAAAAATTAGCTTCTTCATCTATTTTCTTTATTAAGTATGAACTTATTCAGTCTTCAACAACAAATACCAGTGCAGTCCACCAGAGTGATGAGCATACTGCAAAGACATGGTGCTATCCGTCATTTCAAGAATTCGATATTCTTGAACCCCCGTGTAGAAGCCTAAAAAGGCATCTCCAGAAATTGTCAGGATATCGTTTTCTCCTTCCGTGATCAACCACGATTCACCCAATCTATCTGTGTAAGGTGCCGTGTAATCATTTAAGTTTTCGAATGAACCTGGGAAGTTACCTGCTAACTCGTTGTGCACATAGGCGTCACCATTTGTAACCATGTCGAAACCAAAGGCATTGATTTTAAATACATATCGGTCGTTGTACAATCCGCAACCATTTTTGTCTCCAGCTGCTGCCGCCCACCATTCTGGAATGGGTCCTAATGCGCTTTCTGGATCAGGTCCAACTCCCATGTGTCCAACGGAAACTGAATCCACGTACCACGTTTTAAACCCAGGTCCACTTGTTCCCCCCGTTAACATATTATACAACGGATTGTTCAGCAACGACAAGTCATCCTGTGCAATGGTGATCTGCTGGGTTGACGTTCTGCTACCTCCTTTGTTGAACACCGTTAGCTTGATCGTGTACGTTCCAGCATATGGATACTGAGCCGTTACGTTATTACCTTGAGCTTGGGTTCCATTCCCAAAATCCCACATGCATAGAATCGATTGGTTCAGAGAACTAAGTTCAACAGTGTTTGCATTCGATGCGGAGAAAATCGCTGTAAATTGAGCATCTTCAGCCGTTGGTGCCGCGCCTAATTGAGGATCATCCTTTTTACAAGAGAAAAGAACAACCAACGCGGATAAGAATAATACATATTTCATAACTGACTGTTTTTAATTATTAATAACCTGGGTTTTGAGTCCATTTTCCTCCAGCTAGGTCAATCTCAGCTTGCGGAATCGGAAATAACTCATGTTTACCCGTTTGAAATCCTGGAATAGACGAGGCAGCCTTACCTGTCCTTACTAAATCAAAGAATCGATGTCCTTCTCCAGATAATTCAAATCTTCTTTCTCTGTAAATGTCATCAATACTCGAAAGATTAATTCCGGGGATACTCGATCTGCTTCTTACTTGATTCACCAATTGTTGAGCAAGCCCCGTGTTTCCTATTTGATAATGTGCCTCAGCTGCCATCAGCAATACGTCAGAATAACGAATCACTCGATAGTTCACTGGACTTGTTAAGTCATTATCTGGTAATCCAATTTCTCCAATTCGCTTGATGTACTTGTTGTTGTAATATCCTGTGTGACCTCCAGCTCCAATGGCATACGTAATGTCTCCCGGATTCGGTTGAGCTGCAATGAAAGCATCAATATCGAGAATCGTAAACCCTCTTCTTGGATCGATTGGAGAAAAGGCATCGTATAAGTTTTGTGTTGGCAAATTGTAGCTGTTGCCGTCTCCATAAACAGGTCCGTTGTATTGGCGAATCCCATGGAAACCTGGTGCAGCATTGCCCTCCAAGCAGATCAAACAACCGTAACCTCCACCTTCAAGACCGCTGTATTGAATATCAAACACCGTTTCTGAATTGTTCTCACCAGCGGCAGTGAACATACTTTGGTAACTCGGCACAAGGCTATAACCACCATCGCTAATGACTTCATCAAACGTGGAAGCTGCTTGAGCAAATTTGTTTTGATACAAGTATGCTTTTCCAAGAAGCGATAAAGCCGCTCCTTTCGTGGCATGGCCTTTAACTGCGGAATAGTTTAGAACCGAAGCAGCATCGATCAAATCAGCCTCAATTTGCGCATATACTTCTGCCTTCGGCGTACGCTCGTATGTGAGTGCTTCTTCGATCCCAATTCTTTTATCCACGATAAGTGGAACATCTCCAAAAAACTTCACCAACTCAAAATAGTAGTATGCTCTTAAGAATTTTGCCTCTGCTATGATCGTGCTTTTACCTGGGAAATCAATGTTGTTTTGATTTTCCAAGATATAATTTGCGCGTGTTAATCCAGCGTAATTCCAACGGAACAAGCTTCTTAAATCATTGTTCACACCGCCATGCGTCATTGCATCAATCTCGTGCAGACCTTGACTATCGTTGACGCTTTCTCCTCCAGCAATTGAGTTATCTGAAGCAATTTCACCAATCCAAAGCGACATGAATGATCCTTGAAGTAGATCGTATGCTCCAGTTAACGCTCTTTCGTAGTCCTCTGGCGTTTGGAAAAAATTCTCCGCATCCTGCGTGTAGGGTGGATCAACCGCCAAAAACTTATCACATCCACTGTTGGTGAACAGTATCGTTCCGAATATTCCTATATATAATAATGACTTTTTCATAGCTTAAAATGTAATTTGAACTCCTCCCATGAGTGACTTTGCTTGCGGATACATTCCGTAATCCACTCCAGCAGTTAAGGCATTTGATGCACCAATATCCGGATCGAATCCTTGGTAGCGTGTCAACGTAAACAAGTTATTCGCCGAAACATATACTCTAATTCCATCCACTTTAATTTTCTTCAACGCTGATGTTGGAATAGAATATCCAAATTGTACGTTACGCAATCTAAGGAATGAGCCATCTTCCACAAAGTACGACGAGAAAACATTGTTTCTAGTTGCGCCAGTTGTCAATCTCGGGTGTTCATTTGACGTTCCTTCTCCTGTCCAACGATCGATGACGTAACCCAATTGATTTGCGTAAGGTTGTTGTCTCTCGTAATTACGAATAATCTCCTGACCTACAGCCGCATAAAGATTTGCTGAAAGATCGAAGCCTTTGTACTTAAGGTTCAATGAGAATCCCATTGTGAAATCAGGAATCGCAGAACCTAAGTACGTTCTATCTGAATCGTCGTTGAAGTTGATCACGCCATCTCCATTCTGATCTACAAAACGGATATCTCCTGGCTGTGCTCCTTCTTGAACAACACCTGAATTATCAATTTCTTCTTGATTCTGGAAGATTCCATCCATTTCATATCCAATGAAGTATCCAATTTCATATCCTTCTTCGAATCGCGTAACAACACTTCCACCTACACTAAAACCAGCTCCTGGGATAAAATCAACTCCCTCTGGAACACCCGTTACTTTATTGCTGATCGTTGTGAAGTTTAGGTTAGCACTTGCGAACAAGTCCTTCCCTGGAAGGGTTCTATATCCGAGCTCAAATTCAAAACCCTTATTCGATACATCACCTGCGTTGATGATGGGTGGAAAACCGCCAGGACCATACGATCCAATAATTGCAGTGACATCCGGTTGAAAGAGAAGATCGAAAGTATTTTTGATAAAGAAGTTCGTCGTGAAGTCAAATCTTCTCCAAGCCGTCAAATCCATTCCGATGTTAAACTGACGCGTTGTTTCCCATTTCAAATCAGGATTAGATGGCCTACCGATCGCAACACCTTGAGTGATGATGTCGTTAAACACATAAACTCCTTCCCCGTTCAACAAGGCTCTGTATGCGAAATTGGCAATTTGGTCATTTCCAGACACACCATAACTCACTCTGAATTTCCAGTAATCGATGAATTCGATGTTGTAGAAATCTTCTTCGGACAGGAGCCAAGCCCCAGAACCTGTTGGGAAGAATCCATAGCGACTATTTTCTCCGAATTTACTTGAGCCATCACGACGAAGAATTGCCGAAACCAAGTACTTCGATTTGTAGCCATATTCAGCGCGAAGGAAGCCAGAAAGCAATCTTTCTTTAAATTCAAATGAACTCACATTGTTCAAGAATCCTCCTTCAGCTTGGTTCGCAGAGATATCCGCATAATCCAAAGAGTTGTTTGGAATGTTGTATGCTGTTCCACCCAATGATTCACCTTTTCGTTGAAAAACAGAAACACCCGCAGTTGCTTTCACTCTGTGAACGGAATCAAAGATTCGATCATAGCTCATGAAGCTTTCAAAGTTGAGGTCAATATAGGATGATCTGTCTTCGTAGACTGCCGCACCTCTTTCTAAGAAAATACTATCAGCAATTTCAACCAACGGTGATTCCAAATCAGCGTTCAACGCCGTGTTCGCGAATTTTCCGTCGCCGTACCAAACAAGTGGTGAAAACACTTTACTCTTTGTTTGAGCGTAATTGTAGTTGAAACTGTTTGAGAAAGACAAATGCTCCGTGAAATCGTAGATGAATTCTTCTTTCCCAACAAATTTATCCGCATAACCCCAATTGTATTGGTTTTCTATTTGAGCTACAGGATTAATAATGTCACTCACTTCATCTAAATATGAGTAGTTTCCGTCTGGCGTTTTGATCGGTTCATTTGGAAAGGCGTTGATGGTATTATAAAGTACTGAACCAATTCCACTCTCAGGAAGCGTGTTTCTCAACTCATTCGAAAACAGGAATACTGAATTCAATCTGAACTTAGAGGAAATATCTGTACTAAAATTAAGTCGAGCATTGTATCGCGAGAAATGCGCTTTATCTCCACCGACAATACCATCCTGAGTGAAATAA
>JBFYPU010000077.1:0-5848 GCA_041303175.1 Crocinitomicaceae bacterium
CTACGAAACAGACTTGAGTGATGGTTGGGAAGATCCGGAAGTGCACAGCGATCCAGAAAATAAACGTCAAGAAGCCTTGAAAATGGGAGCGAATATTTTGATGTATGCGTTTATGCAGTAGCAAAAAGTAGCGCTTTATTTCACTCACAGCTAATAATGACTGAGGTGCGTAGCTCAACTGCCAGCACGTAGGCGGTTTGCTTCATGATGTGGCTGACGTTGGTGCGAAAACTGGTGGTTGCGATCCGTCAACTGACGGAAAGCACCCGCACAGCTTCCGATCGCGATCGGAGAAGCACCCGACAGGCACGAGTAGACAAAAAGCCAGAGGGCGTTAAGGCAGCCAAAAAGACATAAGCTTTCTAAACGATTCGATCTCCAATCATCTTCCCATTTCTCAACGGAATACCGCTCCGCCATCTCGTATCATTTCCAAACATTTTGTATCTTGTTGTCAAAATTGACACATGAAATCCTGCTACACGCTCCTCGTTTTTTTGATCTCCTTTTACGGTGAAACGCAAAACATCAATGTTTCGAACGGGAATGTATTTGAGGGCGAACCCTATCTCGCGATTGATCCATCCAACCCGCAACACCTCGTGGCAGCTTGGATGGGATTCAAAGTTGGACAAGGAATCGTCATCAAATCAACGTATTCCAACGACGGCGGCGGAACGTGGTCTGTCGCAAATGAACTGCCTCACATCGCCGGTGCACTAGGTGCTGCTGACGTGTCACTCGAATACGATTCAAACGGAAACCTTTTTATCTGCTACATTGATTACGACAACCAGAATTTTACGCAAGGCGATGTCTTGGTGCGGAAATCAACAGACGGTGGCGCAACATGGGGAAATCCAGTTAGTGCAATTTCTATCGCCGATTGTCCGAATCAGCTGTGCGTCGATCGACCTTGGATGGCCATTGATAAATCGGGCGGTGTAAACGATGGTGCAATTTACGTGACTTCCATTAATGCCAATCAACCGACTTTTGTGGTGCCGCCCTATCATTCGTATTTGTCCGTAAGTTCAGACGGTGGCGCAAGTTTTTCTGCTCCGCGTTTTGTGGATACCACGAACTTTTTAGTGGGATCGATTAATCAAGCCGCAACGTCACCAGTGGTTGGTTCCGACGGCACGTTTTATGCCACCTACCCAAGTTACGACGTTTCCCAAAGTCCATTTGCGCACATTTATTTGGCTTCATCGACAACACTTGGAGCGGATTTGACACACGCGAATGCCTATACCGTTATGATCCCAGGAACGTCTGATCCGTATGCAAAAAAAGCCGGACATTTGATGTCTGATCCATCCGATCCTCAACACTTGGCGCTCTTGCTGCTAGGTGACCAAAGCGGGGACGGTGATGTTTTCTTTATGGAAACGTATGATGCCGTGAATTGGTCTACACCCGTTCGCATCAACGATGATCCAATTGGAAACGGAAAATTGCAGGATTTGATTTGGGGCGAATTCAATGAAAATGGAGACTTAGCCGTGTGTTGGAGAGACAGAAGAAATGCATCTGCAAACGGTTACCAAACGGAAACAGAGATTTATGGAGTGGTTCGCTACAAAGACTCCACAAATTTTGAACCCAACTTCCCCATTTCCAGTCAACAAGTGGCGCACGACGTGGTGCTTGAAGGATCGGGAAATGATTTCATGAATGTGCGCTTTGTTGGTGACACGATTTACGCGGTTTGGGGAGATGTGCGATCGGGAAGTCTCAAAATTTATTTGAATAAAACGAGTGTTGCAACAGGGATCTCATCAACGCAGACGATATACACGGATGACAACTTGCTGTCTATTTATCCGAATCCAACACATGATTTTTTCACGATTAAGGAATTTGACAAACTCGAAAACTGTGCATTATTCGACGCAAGCGGACAACGAATCCAAGCTATTCAGTCGGCATCCACACCCGTTGAAACACTTCCTTCTGGTACATATTTTGTGCGCTTCACCTCCAATGGAAAAGTCTTTACCCAAACGATTGTTATCCATCATTAACTGTTGCCATGAACAGATTCCTAAAAAGCCCTCTTCTACCCTACTTCACGCTCGCAGTATTCAGTTTGCTCGTTGCGTTCGCTCACGCATAGGAAGAAGAAGAATCGCCGCTTGTGAAAGCGATTCTAGCGGATAATCTAGCGCTGCTGAAAAGCTTGGTTGCCGCTGGAGCTGATGTGAATGAAGAGGTAAATCGACTCTGTCGATCACACCATCAAAATGCAGTGCGTTTTCATTTTGTCGTTTATCAGTGATTGACAATAAGGAGATATCAGCTCCTAGGAGATTTTTTTAGTAATTTCATTTTACAACAGTTGTGTGATATTTGATGCAACTTTAAAAATCTGACGATTCATTCACTATCTGATTTTTTGAACAGCAAAAACCCCTTCCTACCAGATGGAAAAAAGGGGTTTAGTATGAAAAAACTACTTAGTAGCTAAGCTATGCAAAAAGGTAGCTCAGTGGAGTCGAAGCTACTCTTTGATGAACTTTACTGTTTGTCCTTCAGCTGTTCGGATGAAATATACACCTGGCACATAGCGAGATACGTTCAATGTGGTTTCACTGTTCAACTCCAGCGATGAAAGAATTACTCCATTCATTGTGGTTATAATAACATCTGTTGGTTGGCTTGTTTTAATCGTAACGATGTCTGAAACCGGATTCGGGTATAACGATAAGTGATTCACTCCATTTTCAGTTAAACTCGCTGAGTTTTCAATAGTATTGCCAGTTACCGCCACCGTTTCACTTAGAGCACCACTTGAAAGCGTGATGTCTCCACTGTGCGAGCCAACTGCTGCTGCGTTCAAGCGCACGTAGATCGTTGCGTTTGGCACTGTACCTCCTGTTTGGTTTACCTGAACGCTGCTCGCAAATCCGGAACCACTGGTAAGGGAAACTTCGTAGTTTGTTGGAGCCGCAATCGTAATATTGTTTGTAAGATTTGAACCGGAAACGGTAAATGACTGTTCAGCTGATGGAGAGCCGAGTGTTTGTGAGTAGGATGACATCGTACTACCCACAACGATTTCTGGAACAGCTGGGGCAGCAGGCGACAGCTTCATGACAAAGATATCAAAACTACCTGCAGAAGTAAGATTGAAAGTGCCTGCATTCGGATCGAAATCAACCGTATTAGAAAAAAAGCCAGTAGTGTATATATTCCCTGATGCATCAACTCTTATAGCACGTCCTTGATCATTACCAGAACCACCTGTTTTTCTTGCCCAAACGAAATTTCCGGACGCATCTAGTTTGGAGGTGAAAGCATCCATGCTTCCTGATCCGACTAAATTATATGTACTTACACCTGGGTCGAAATCAGCAGTGAAAGCAAAACGACCTGTTGTATAAACATTTCCTAATGCATCAACAGCAATCGATTCACCGAAATCGTTAGACGTACCACCCATTGATTTTGCCCAAAGAAAGTTTCCGGAGGCATCTAGCTTGGAAATGAAAATATCTTGGCTTCCGTTTGACTGTAGACCAAATGTACCCGCTCCCGGATCAAAATCACCACCATTCATAAAATAACCGATAGTGTATACATTACCCGATGCGTCAACCGCGATGGAGTTTCCGGAATCGTCTGATAAGCTACCAATGGAACCAATGGTTTTTGCCCAAACGAAATTCCCGGACGCGTCTAATTTGGAAATGAAAATATCTTGGCCAGTACAAGTTAAATCATACGTACCAACCCCGGGATCAAAGTCGGCTGTGGATTGATAAGAGCCGGTTGTATGAACATTTCCTGATGCATCGACCGCGATGGAATAACCTGTGTCATCGCCTACCCCTCCCAATGCTTTAGCCCAAACGAAATCACCGAATGCGTCTAATTTTGAGACAAAAATATCCTTACCCCCTCCCCAAGCAATAGTGAGATTATAGGTACCCACTCCGGGATCAAAATCGGCTGTGGAATTAAAGAAGCCGGTTGTATGAACATTACCTGATGCATCAATCGCAATAGAATTGCCAGAATCATCACCTGCTCCTCCTAATGCTTTAGCCCAAAGGAAGTTTCCTGACGCATCCAATTTAGAAATGAAAATGTCTTTGTTCCCGGCAGAAGTGAGATTGAATGTGCTAACTCCGGGATCAAAATCAGCGGTACCCATAAAATCACCTGTTAAATAAACATTTCCTGAAGCGTCAACCGCAATGGAATACCCATAATCATCCGACATGGAACCCATTGCTTTAGCCCAAACGAAATTTCCAGATACATCAAATTTGGCAACAAAAATATCCACACCGCCAGCGGAAGTGAGATTATTTGTTCCGACACCTGGGTCAAAGTCAACTGTTCCGTTGAAAGACCCTGTGATATAGCTATTTCCTGAGTCATCAATGTCAATGGAAACGCCAAAATCGTTTGATGTACCACCCATTGATTTTGCCCATTCGAGGTTCTGTGCTGTTGAAGTGAATGTTAGAATAGCTGTTGCTAAACCGAGTATAGCATTTTTCATGTCGTTTCAATTTGAGTTTCCCCAAAGATGAACTGCCCTTGCGAGAAACACAAGGACGAATTTGTGAACTGCACGTTTGAGTTTGTGAACAGCAAAAACCTCCCTCACGTTTAATCTGATGCAATGAAATTGCGAGTCATTATATTTTACTAAAATGTATTAGCGTATATTACTAATATAAACTATATTTGTATCAAAGAGGGACCGTATGATCTTACAATCGGAAATAGAAGTTAGTGTAAGGGAGCAAAAACAATTCTTACAGCAGGCGAATGTGGGTTTATCCAGAGGTGTGCTGCCGGAAATGGCATTACTATCGGATTATGTAACCATCATTACCGGGATAAGACGATGCGGCAAGAGTACGCTGATGCATCAGCTCATGGAAGGTTTGAATGGTGAGTTTGCGTATTTCAACTTTGAGGATCCGCGCGTGTTTGGGTTTGACGTGAATGATTTTGTGAAGTTGGAAAACGTTTTTGGCAATCAGCAGGTTTACTTTTTTGATGAGATTCAAAACATAGAAAATTGGGAGTTGTTTATCCGTAAATTGCACGATCAGGGTAAAACTGTTTGTATTACAGGTTCAAATGCCTCTTTATTGAGCAAGGAATTAGGAACGCGCCTGACGGGTCGTCATCTTCAAAAAGAACTTTTCCCCTTTGATTATGCTGAATTTTGTTCCTATCTCGAGATGGAAAAGAACATTGAAAGCTTGGATCGTTACCTCGAATTGGGCGGATTTCCATCGTATTTAAAGAATGGTCAGTTGGTTTATTTGCAACAATTATTTCGGGATATTCTTTACCGCGATATCATTGTTAGACATGGTGTGCGCAACGCAAAAATAATTGAGGGCATAGCCTTGTATCTCATTTCCAATGTGGGAAAAGAATTTTCGTTGAACGGCATTAAAAAGACCTTTGATGTTGGATCTGCCAATTCAGTGGCTGATTATGTGGCGTGGTTCGAAGACAGTTATCTGTTGTTTACCATGCCGCGTTTTAGCTGGTCATTAAAGTCTATTGCGTTTAATCCAAAGAAAGTGTATACGATCGATATGGGGTTCGCTCAGGCTAACTCGTTGAGTTTTTCGGAGGACAAGGGTCGTTTGTTTGAGAACATGATCTATTTGAAATTACGTCGAGAAGGCAAAGAATTGTATTATTTTCGAGAGAAAGGAGAGTGTGATTTTGTAGTGAAGGAACATCAGCAGGTTACGACCTTGATACAAGCATGCTATGAATTGCATCCGGATAATCTGCAACGCGAATTGAATGGATTGAAGGAGGCCATGGATTTCTTTGGTTTGGACCACGGCACAATCGTTACGCG
>JBFYPU010000078.1:0-18506 GCA_041303175.1 Crocinitomicaceae bacterium
TGCTCAGATGCAATTGCAATTTGCAGATTTTGCCAACGTGAACATGTCTGGAGGCTACTCTGGAATCAACTGGGGATCTGTTGATAGCCGCGTGCAGGAAAGACAGCGAAATCAAAAACTCAATTTTGATATGAACGCAAGTGTGCAACTCGGACAATTTTTCGGGAAAAAAGCACGCGTCATGATGCCATTCTTTTACAGCTACTCGGTGGGTGTGATCAATCCAGAATACGACCCGTTTAACCCAGATATTCGCTTGGCAGATTACGACGCCGAAACACGTAAGGAACGCGCGCGACTTGGACAAGATTTCAATGAAAGACGTGCATACAACTTCACAAATGTTCGAAAAGAACTCAAAGCGGGCGCGGACAACCACTTCTGGAGAATCTCAAATTGGTCCTACAGTTACGCTTATTCAGAAAACTTGCGAAGAGATTTCAATACGAATTATGACAGGACCCAAACATGGACCTCTGGTTTGAACTACAATTATTCGTTCGCAGCCAAGCCGATCATGCCGTTCAAGAAGATTAAGTTCATGCAAAAATCGCCTTGGTGGGCAATTATTCGCGACGTGAATTTCTTCTTGATGCCCAAAAATGTTTCCTTCGGAACGGATGTAATGCGTAATTACAACGAACGACAAATTCGAAACAACATCGTACCCGATTATGAATTTGCCCCTGTTTATTTGAAACAATTCAACTGGAATCGAAATTATGCAATGGGTTACGATATCACTAAGAAGTTGAAACTTACTTTCAATGCAAACAACCGTTCGATCTTTGAAGAGGGTGATGGTGCTGCAGATCCGAATTTATTGAGAGACTCGTCCATTAGAAGTCAATTGGGAACCTTTGGACGTGGAATGGATTATTCACATGATTATTCGTTCAAGTACACCCTTCCTTTTGATCAAATTCCAATCACTAACTGGATCAGTTCGAACGTGACATGGAAGAGCTCTTATAACTGGCAACGAGGACCATTGGCGCAACCTGAGTTTGGAAATACTGTGCAAAATAGCCGCGATGTCAACATGACGGCTCAGTTGAATTTTACATCGCTCTATAACAAAGTGAAGTTCTTTCAAAAAGTCAACAATGGTGGTACAAACCCAAGGGGTAGAGCATCGGCTACGGATAAAGATGGTGGAAAAACACCAGCAACGAAACCGACCGCTGTGACAGATACAGAAGTAGATGAGAGCACGCTAACGGAAAAAGAGAAAGAACGCCGCAAACGCAAAAAAGAGCGTAAAAAATTGCGCGAAGAACGCGAGAAAAAACGCGGTGGAAAAGTGCATCCTGTTGCTGGTTTCTTGGCACGCTTGGTTATGACAGTGCGCAACGTAAATGGTACGTATGCAATTACGGATGGAACATTGCTTCCAGGCTACAACCAAGAAGTTGGTGTATTGGGCTTCAACCCAAGTTTCAACTCTGGAATGGGTGGATTCATCTTCGGTCAACAACGTTACAACGTGTGGGGTGGTGAAACAGGATACAATGTTGCTGAACGCGCTGGTCAAGGTGGATGGCTCGTTGCGAATGAAAACCTAAATAGACAATTTACGACAACGCACACGGAGAATTTGAATCTTCGAGCTACCTTGGAGCCCTTCAAAGACCTAGCGATTGAGATGACGGCACAGCGCATGTTTAGCAAAAACTCAAGTGAATTCTACCGTTGGAATCCAGATGCAGGTTCACTCGGTGCATTCGAAAGCCAAAGCAAAGTGGAAATTTCAACATTGACTTACTCAAACGTTTCGATTTCATCTGCGTTCACGCTACTTGGGAAAGAATATGAATCCAGTGTGTTCGATCAACTTCTGGCAAACCGAAAAGAAGTATCAACACTTCTCGGACAAGGAAATGCAAATTCTGATTTGCTCTCTTCTGGTTACTATGATGGTTACGATGGAACGCAACAAGAAGTGGTGCTGGGTGCATTCTTGACGTCCTACACAAACCGCGGAGTGAGTGATAAAAATATCAATCCAGTACGCAATTTGCCGCTTCCAAACTGGTCGATCAATTACAATGGATTGAAGAATTTCCCTTTCATGAAAAAAGCGTTGAAAAACTTTGTGATGCGTCACGGCTACTCATCTTCGGTGAGCGTTTCAGGCATGCAAACCAATTTGAATGCATCTTTCGATGGAACGGGCGCAGCAACAGCACGTGATTTGAACAATAATTTCCTTGCGGCAGATCAAATTCAAAATGTGGTTGTTACAGAACGTTTCTCGCCTTTGATTGGATTCGATGCAACATGGAACATCAAAAACCAAGGGTTGATCACGAAGTTTGAATACAAGAAGGATCGCAGCGCAGCACTTTCGTTGAACAACAACCAGGTGACTGAAATTCTCGGTAGCGAATGGGTGATTGGAACAGGATATAAATTCGAAAAAGTGAAATTGCCTTTCGAGCGAATTCCAGAAAGTCCGGTCAATATCCGTGTTGATATTTCGTTCAGAGACAATCTAACGGTGATTCGAAAAATCGACGAGAACAGCAATCAGGCAACAGCGGGTCAACGCGTTGTGGCAATCAAATCATCTGCGGATTACAACTTGTCGAAATACTTGGTAATCCAGTTCTACTATGATCACACCTTGAATACGCCGAAAATTGCGACGTCGTATCCAACGGGTAACATGAGCACGGGTCTTCGACTTCGATTCAACTTGGCGGGCGTGCAGTAATGGACGTATCACTTCGACAGGCAATTCCGGGTGACGAACACGTATTGATTGAGCTCATCAAAGGCTTAGCAGCATTTGAAAATGAACCCGATGCTGTGGCAAACACGCCAGAAAACCTAGCCAAGGATCTCTTTGAACACAAGCGTTGTGAGGCAATTCTCGCCGAACAAAACGGTATTGTTCTAGGTTTCGCGATGTTCTACACATCCTACTCAACATGGAAAGGCGCATGCATGTATCTCGAAGACTTATATGTGGTGCCCGAAGCACGTGGCACCGGCACAGGTGGTAAACTGTTTGATCAGGTGGTCCATTTGGCAAAAACCCGTAACTATGCCCGAATGGATTGGCAAATCCTCGATTGGAACACAACAGCGATCGAATTTTATAAGAAACGCGGCGCAACGATCGACGATGAATGGTTGAACGGACGGTTGTTTTTTTGAGAACTGGATTATTGGAAACGGCAAGCCTTTGGATTATTGGACTATTGGAGACGGCAAGCCTTTGGATCATTAGATGATTGAAAGATTAGACGAATGAATGAATTAGTAATCCTACAACGACGCAGGAGCAGCTTAGTTCATCGAACGATCGAACGATCCAACATTCCAGCATTCCAACATTCCAGCATTCCAACAATCCAACAATCCAACAATCCAATGATCCAATAATTTCAGAATCCCTACCTTTGTGACATGACAAAGAAACGCATCGGGATATTTGCATCTGGAACAGGCAGCAATGCAATCAACCTTATTCAATCGTTTGAGGGTCACCCGCAGATGGAGGTGGCACTTGTATTGAGCAATGTGGAAACGGCACCTGTATTGAAACGTGCGATGGAGCTTGGAATCCCCATTTTTTACATGAGTAACGAAGATGTTGCGAACGGCGGTTTATTGCGCAGGTTTTGCCAGGATCAAGGGTTGGATTGGATTGTTTTAGCGGGCTATTTGCGAATGATTCCACGGGAGTTGATTGTGGCTTATCACGGGAGAATGATCAACCTTCATCCTTCGCTGCTACCAAAATTTGGTGGAAAGGGAATGTTTGGTGCACATGTGCATAAGGCGGTTGTAGCCGCTAGGGAAACGGAAACCGGGATCACGATTCATTTTGTGAACGAGGAATTTGACAAGGGCGAAAGAATTGCGCAGTTCTATTGCAGTGTTGATTCTACTGATGATGCTAGCAGCGTGGCACAAAAAATACACTTTTTGGAGCAAGCCTATTTACCAATCGTGGTGGAAACCACAATACTGAAGTAGCATGGAATTTTTTGAAGCTTTTGACGTAGCGGAAATGTTTAAAGCAACGATGGTGTTGTTTGCAGTTATCGATATTATTGGTTCGATACCAATCATCATTAAGCTCGAAGAAAAATCGGGCGATATACACGCTGGTTGGGCGACGAGTGTGTCGTTTGTCATCATGGTAGCGTTTTTGATTCTGGGTGATTCTATTTTGATGCTCTTTGGCGTGCAAGTTGAGGCCTTTGCTGTGGCTGGATCGATTCTTTTGTTTGCCATGGCGTTCGAGATGATTTTGGGTGTCAATTTGTTTCGAGACGAGGCGTCTGGAAAAACGGCAAGTATTGTGCCCCTAGCGTTTCCCATTATTGCGGGAGCAGGAACAATGACTTCCTTGATTACCTTGCGGGCAGAGTTTGCAGAAATCAATATCATTTTGGCGATTTTAATCAATTCGGTGATCATTTTTGCTATTCTCAAGTCGACGAAGTTCATTGAGCGCTTGCTAGGTCCTGGTGGAATTGGAATTTTGAAAAAAGTGTTCGGGATCATTCTCTTGGCAATCGCTGTGAAATTGTTTTCAACGAACGCACGGGTGTTGTTTGTGGAGGAGGATAAAGGTCAATCGGGGAGAATGTTGCTCATTGACGATACCAAACTAACAGCTGCGGAAATGAATCTTGCATTAGGGATCACAGTGGCAGCTGCTCCGACATCAAGACGATCCGTTAGCTGACGGATGTCTAGATCGTCGGGGGACTATAACGACGAGCCCGACGCCGACATTCAGACGATCCTGCGATTTTTCGATCTCGCTGGGAAGGCGGAATTTTCGGGGGAATGCCCAAATTTTTTACAAACACGTAAGAACGTAATCGACCTATATTAATGACATTAGTTGCTCGATGCGGTGCAGCTCTTTTTTCACTTGATTCACGCCAATTAACCCGCCCGACATTCCTGTGCTGGTCTTGCGAACGGTTGCATTTACTTGATTGTTCCCTAAATCGGTGATGCCTACATGAAATTCAAAATACTTGGAGAATGCGCCGAACAAGATTCGTGTTACGCGGTTTCCCTTCACATAGGTTCGATTTCCTAGATCTCCCGTTTTCGAGGAATAACCGTCGGTTTTAAAGCTGTCATCGATGGTCTTTGCCAGATCTTGAGCCGCGATGCCATCGTAGGCGATTTCAAAAAGGCTGCCGGTGCTTGAGAGGGTTTTTTGGTAGTGTGACATAGGTGAAATTTTAGCCCAAAATACGCATAAAATAGAAATGTTGCTTCATCAGTGGAGGGCGTTTCCCCGACGATAGATGTCGGGATCGTCTGATAATGGCGCTGCACCCCTAACGCGAACAAGTGGATTCCGCGCTCCTATGCATAAAAAAAGGCGGATGAATCATCACCCGCCCTTTTAATGATTGTATGAATTACTTCGCTACAACGATACGTTCTGTTGTAACTGTACCTTCGTTTGTTACTTCAACGATGTATACACCATTCTCCATGTTCTCCGTAGAGAAGGCGAAATTTTTGTTGAATACACTTGAGATCATTTCTTGAGAAACAACCGTTCCATCAATCGCGATCACTGAAACAAGTGCATCACCATTCAATTCTCCGAATGTCAAGTTGATCACATCTTTCGCTGGATTTGGGAATACTTTGAATTTAGGTTCTGTGAACGCTTCGAAGATCGAAAGTGTTACACCGTCAACTGTCAATTCCACGTCATCCACAAGAATGTTGAAAACGGCCGTAGTTGATTGGAATCCTTCAATGCGCACCGTGTGTGCATTTCCATCAGTCAAAGTGTTAACGTTTACGGTTAGTTCCGCATAGTCAGCATAAGCAACAGAATCCAAAGCGGTAACCGTTGCAAGAACGTTTCCGTCAACGCTCACGTCCAATTTGTCTCCAGCAACACCTGGTCCTGCATTTGCAATTTTTACCCAAAGTTTCAGCGCTCCAGTGGTCCCATTGGGAATAACAACAGATTGTTCAACAGAAGCTGTTTCCAATGCACCACCAGCACCACCGTACCATGAATAGAAGGTTCCTGTTCTTGGAACGCATGGTCCACCACCGTTACCGCAAGAAGCTTCAGAACAAAGGGGTGTTCCAAAGTTTGTTGATGCCTCAACCCATGTGCCAGCGCCTGCACCTGCTTCGAAGCTACCATCAATCACTTGTGCCTTTGCATTCATCCCAAGGCATAATGCAATAGCAAGGGCTTTAAATTGTAGAAGTTTTTTCATAATTTTTTAAATTTCGTTAATGACTAAATTCGTTGTTACAAATATATCGAAATGTTCAGAATGGAGAATGCTTAAATCCACAATCTACATCTTAACAAATCAACAACAACCGGGTTTCACCGTCCTTTTCCAAAGGAGCGCGATGCACACAGGGTAGATAGTTACTTTCCGGATGATCAACCGCGAGTCGCCATAAATGGCCTTGACCCAAATTGATCACTTCGGCATTGGATTTCGCTTGGTAGTGTAAATCGAAGAAATGTTCTGTTAAAAAGGCTTCGAAGCCGTGATCGGGGCCGTTATAAATTTTCTTGAGCTCAGCGCGTATTTCGGGAACGAGAACTTTCTGTTCTGCCTGTGAATTGGGTAGAATTTCGCTTGCTGCGCCATGGTAGGTGCACAAAAATGTACTGGTCGGAATGGGCGATCGATCCACGTGAAAGGAATATACATCGGTTGGAAAGAAAAAATCGTCACGCTCGTAAAACTGGATCAGATTCAAACTGGGAGAAGCCCCTTGAGCTCTTAGCATGTTTAAGTCATTGAGCAAAATTGCGCATGCCCGCTGACCTTGTTCGGTTAACTCAAGTTCACGTAGTTCGCGCGGATCAATTTCAACTAGGTGTTCCGCTGTTTCTAGCTTTCGGACTATCTCAGCAAAATCACCGATTAGTGATCGTTCCCAACAAATCGCGTTCGTTTTGATATAAAATGGTGTAGACACGAGTTCCTCAAAGCTGTTTACCTTGTGAATTTGCTCTTGAGATTGGTTTAAATCGGTCATGGACCTGTTCTTTCGGTTAAAAATTGATCGCAAAATAAAAAGGAGTTCTCTTTCCGATTTCACTCAGAAGAAAAACTCCTTTCTCAACAATATTATTCCGTTTAGTTTTTCACCACTCGAATAGCGTGCGTTTGATGTGCGTCGGACACGTTTACCATGTACATGCCATTCGCCATATCCGTAAGGTCAACAGTTGCAGATACATTCGGACCGATGTGTTGTGTTTTGTTGAAAATTACTTTCCCTGCTAAGTCTACAACTTCAATGTTCACCTCACCCGCATAATTGCTTGCAGTGATAGCGAATGTTCCCACTGTTGGGTTCGGAGAAACAGTAATGCCAGATGCTAAGCTGTTTTCCTCAACTGAGATGGTCGTTATAGTTACACAGGGAGATGTCTCTTCGCAACCGTTCGAGCCCGTCACGATCACCGCATAATTTCCATTCGCAGTTGCCGTAAATGTTTGGCTTGTTTCACCCAAAATTGGCGCGAAATTATCGTCGCAATCTACCCACTGATATTGTGCGTTTGATTCATTCGAAGTAATATCAAAAGTGGCAGTTGTTGTAGAGGCATCCACCGAATTGATCGTCAAATTCAAAGTAACGATACTATCACAACCGTTCGCAGCTCCTCCAGGAAAGGTATACGTCGCGGTATTGTTGGAAGCCGAATAGTTATTTCCATCGATCCACGAATAGTTATCGCACGCTGTTTGAACGTCCGTTGATTGCGCTGGATTGTTAATTGTGAGATCAAGCGTTATGATGCTATCGCAACCATTCGCCGCGCCACCTGCGATCGTGTAAACAGCCGTGCTGTTGTTTGAGGTGTAGGTGTTGTTGTCAATCCACGTATACGATCCACAGGCTGTGTGAATATCTGTTGCTTGAACAGGCGAATTGACCGTCAAGTTCAAGGTAACGATACTATCACATCCGCCAACGCTGCCACCTACATAAGTGTACGTTACACCTGATGTACTAGTGCTGTATGTATTTCCATCAATCCACGTAAGCGGTCCACAAGTCGTTTGAACATCTGTGGATTGAGCTGCTGCCAATGGTCCAGAAATCCAATCGGTTGGTTCAGTGTTGAATAGTGTCAATGTATTTCCGTTGCCAGTTGCGTCAGTGACAGTTGTGCTTGATGGACCATCTTCGAATCGGTAGTATGCGACCAATCCAGCTTCTGAACCGGATAAGTTTGTTGACATATTCGCATTCAATTCAGCGGGTGTTCTAGCCACGTTCCAGATGCGCACATCTTCGAAGGCCGTCGACGTAAACTGCGTATTTTGTGTATAACGAGCTCCAATCACCAATCCTGAGGCGAAAGATGCAGTATTGTTAACCGCGCCACTTGTAGGACTTGTCGTTACCGCAACGCCATCAATGTAGAGAATTTGGTTGGTTCCGTCATAGACCAATGCAACATGGTGCCAGGTTCCAACGGTTGGGGTGTTTAACGTTGTACTGCCAATAGATATTGGACTAAGACCATCCGCCCATGTATTAAAAACACCTCCTGCATCCCAACCACCAAGCACGATGTACGTATTTTGATAAAGACTAATGTAGTGTTCGTTTGGGTTATAGTCCGAAGAGTTAATCCACATTTCCATGGTGAAATTTGTGAACGTGTAGTTTGAGAAGGGCGAATAAAGGTACTCATTCACACCGTCTAACTGAATAGCCGAATAACATTGTGCGTTCGTTCGGTTAGAAGAAAGTAGGAAAGCCACCGCGACCAAAATGGGAGTAACAAATCGTTTCATAAGCGAAGTTTTTTAGATTTTCTGTAAAGGTAAGAACAAATTGATTGAAGATAGAAATTGCGTGATTTAAAGAAGGTGAAATTGAACGATTGGAAGAGAAAGCCTTCATTCAATCCCTGAATCCTTCAATCCCGTGCTAATCATTCAATTTCAAGACTGCCAGAAAGGCTTCTTGTGGAATTTCTACCCTGCCAATTTGGCGCATACGTTTTTTACCTGCTTTTTGCTTTTCGAGCAATTTGCGTTTACGCGAGATGTCACCACCATAACATTTGGCTGTTACGTCCTTGCGCAATGCTTTGATGGTTTCACGAGCGATAATTTTTGCACCAATTGCGGCTTGAATTGGAATTTCGAATTGCTGCCGTGGGATCAATTCTTTGAGTTTGATGCAAATTCGTTTGCCGAGATCGTAGGCATTGCTGCGGTGAACCAAGGCTGAAAGTGCATCAATTTGTTCCGCGTTCAGCATCAAATCGAGCTTGATCAGATCCGAGCGTTTGTAGCCAATTGGGTGATAATCAAATGAAGCGTAACCACGTGAAACGGTTTTCAATCGGTCATAAAAGTCAAAGACAATTTCGCCAAGTGGCATCTCGAAGGTAATTTCTACACGGTCTTGCGTGAGATATACTTGGTTTTTCAGCTCACCCCGTTTCTGCACGCAGAGAGTCATGATTTGTCCAACATATTCCGATTTCGTGATGACTTGTGCCTTGATGTAGGGCTCTTCTATGTAATTGAGTTTCGAAGGATCTGGCAATTCAGATGGATTGTTTACAATCAATATATCATCTGGGTATTTGGATAAGAATGCATGGTAGGAAACGTTCGGAACGGTTGTAATCACCGTCATGTTGAATTCACGCTCCAAGCGCTCTTGAATGATTTCCATGTGCAGCATTCCGAGGAATCCACAACGAAACCCAAACCCAAGTGCTGCCGATGATTCGGGTTCAAACACCAACGACGAATCGTTCAACTGCAATTTTTCCATCGAATAGCGCAGTTCCTCATAGTCTTCTGTATCAACGGGATAGATTCCAGCGAAGACCATCGGTTTCACGTCCTCAAATCCTTGTACCGCTGCTGCGCACGGGTTTGCGTGAGATGTTATCGTATCTCCCACTTTCACTTCAGATGCTTTTTTGATTCCAGAGATGATGTATCCAACATCGCCTGTGAGCACTTCTTTCCGCGGACTGATGGTCATTTTCAAAATTCCAACCTCCTCGGCGTTGTAATCTTTACCCGTATTGAAAAAGCGGATTTTTTCGCCTTTAGAAATTTTACCGTTCAAAACTCGATAGTAGGCAATAATTCCACGAAACGGATTGAATACCGAGTCGAAAATCATGGCTTCGAGTGGCGCGTTTGGATCTCCTTTTGGTGCAGGAATACGTGAGATAATCGCTTCCAAAATAGCATCTACACCTAAACCCGTTTTACCTGATGCTGGAATTACATCCGAAGGATCGCAGCCGATCAGGTCAACAATTTGGTCGGTTACTTCTTCGGGCATTGCACCTGGAAGGTCCATTTTATTGAGAATCGGAATAATTTCCAAATCGTTTTCTAGTGCCAAGTATAGATTGGAGATCGTTTGTGCCTCAATTCCTTGCGAAGCATCAACGATGAGCAGTGCACCTTCGCACGCTGCAATGGATCGAGATACTTCATATGAGAAATCCACGTGACCGGGAGTGTCAATCAAGTTGAGCGTATACTTGACACCATTTTTTGTGTAATCCATTTGGATCGCGTGACTCTTGATGGTGATTCCGCGCTCACGTTCGATGTCCATATCATCTAGTGCCTGCGCTTGCATATCTCTATCCGAGATGGTTCCAGTTGTTTGCAATAAGCGATCGGCGAGTGTGCTCTTACCATGGTCGATATGAGCAATGATGCAGAAATTTCGAATGTGTTCCATATAAAAAGTAACTACGAATTTTGTAGCAAGCGCAAAAATACAGGAAAAGATTGAAGAAGCCGCGATAACGTGGGCAAAAGTAGGAGCAAAGGTTGGGAATGAGAGGTATTTAAATCATGAAGGGAGAAAACTGGCGTTCTCTCCCTTCAATACCTAAACTACTACTACTTATGAAAACTAACTTCTACTTAGTTATGATTGTACTTTCAAATGCCGTGCCAAACTCTGAATTTTGTTATGCGTGCATATTAAAATTAACACTTGTTGGCTGTTTTAAACATAAAAGGAGAAAACTGGCGCTTTCTCCTTCTAATACCTAAACTACTACTTATGAAAACTAACTTCTACTTAGTTATTGTTCTACTTTCAAATGCCGTGCCAAATGCTGAATTATGCTATGTATGCACATTAAAATTAACACTTATTGGTGGTTTTAAACATAAAAGGAGAAAACGGGCGTTTTCTCCTTTTAATACCTAAACTACTACTTATGAAAACTAACTTCTACTTAGTTACTATACTCCTGTCAAATGCTATGCCAAAGTCTGCATTTTACTGTGTGCGCATATTAAAATTAACACTTGTTGGCGATCCTCCGCGATTGGAACCAACTACATCTGTCAAGCACCGCGAAAAACGGGCATAAAAAAAGAGGTGGGAACTGGCATTCCCACCTCTTAAGACCTAAAACTACTACTTATAAAAACTAACTTCTACTTAGTTGTAGACTAGATCCCAAATCTCATGCCAATAAATCATTTTGGAGGCTGTCTTTTAATATTCATAGCGATGATCTGACAATTCGATGGCCGATTGTCTGGGTGCGCATAAAACAAGAAGGGAGAGAACTGGCATTCTCCCCCTTCAAAACCTAAACTACTACTACTTATGAAAACTAACTCCTACGAACATTGATCGCTTTATTTGTTGGATCAACCTTGCGGTGTTATATGTAATACGCTGAAGTCCTCAAAAAATTACAGGGGAGGGTCGTGTTTTAACATATTTTTTATGTAAAGGGCCAAATTTGGCAGTTTTTTTCTGTATTTCGATATGTCGGAAGTAGTTTTCAGAAGAATTGAGACGTGAACGTCACTATTCGTTTTCGTTCATCAACACATTTTATCCGCTCTTTTTCGATTGTGTTCCTTAAACTCTTCTGGAGTTGCGCCTTCTTTTAATAGGAAGTCACCACATTGTTCTACCGTAATTTCCAGCTCTAACTCCAAATCCTTTCGCTTCGTGTCGTCTCTTTCAGTAGCGATTTCGCCTTTTAAATCGGATTGAACTTCGTTGCACGAACAAAAGGTCCAGCCGTGTTCGTTTTCTTCAATTTCTGTTGAACAGCCTCCAAGCATGAAGAGTGCACAGAAGACACCTGATAGTAGGGTAAATTTTTTCATAGGGTTTGTTTTAACGCAATCAAGTTAACATTTTTCTGTGGATCAAAATACGATTCAAAAAAAACGTCATCCGAGGATGACGTTTGTACTAGATATCGTATCGAACTACAACCCCAACAAAATTTCTGCGGGATCTTTTGCACCGAAAATCATACGTTCTGGGTTCTCCAACATCTCTTTGACTTTCACCAAGAAGCTAACAGATTCCTTACCGTCAATTATGCGGTGATCATAGGACAAAGCCAAATACATAATTGGGCGAATTTCCACTTTTGCGTTAATTGCTACAGGGCGCTCAACGATGTTGTGCATTCCCAAGATGGCTGCCTGAGGTGGGTTGATGATCGGCGTAGACAACATCGATCCAAATACACCGCCGTTGGTGATTGTGAACGTTCCACCTGTCATATCGTCAGGCGTGATTTTTCCGTCACGCGCAAGGATTGCCAATCGTTTGATTTCTTTTTCAATTTCTGCCAAGCTCATTTGCTCTGCGTTGCGAATCACGGGAACCATCAATCCTTTTGGGGAGGAAACCGCAACGCCAATATCTGCGTAATCGTGGAAGACCAAATCTTCTCCGTCAATTTGTGCGTTTACGGCAGGGTAGAGGTTCAATGCTTCGGTTACCGCTTTCGTGAAGAAGGACATAAATCCGAGGTTCACTTCGTGGTGCTTAGCGAATTGCTCTTTGTATTTGTTACGAAGGTCCATGATTGGTTTCATGTCAACCTCATTAAAGGTCGTCAACATCGCCGTTTCATTTTTCACCGATACCAAGCGCTCAGCAATCTTACGACGAAGCATTTTCATGCGTTCGCGGTGTTGGTCACGCGTACCACCCCAACCTTGAGCGGCATCAGCCGAGAATCCGCCCGCCATGGCAGCTAAAACATCTTGTTTCGTGATGCGTCCGTCTTTGCCTGTACCGCTCACATTGTTCCCAGAAATTCCATTTTCAGCCATGATTTTTGCTGCAGCAATGGAAGGTGTTCCGCTGGCATAGGTTTTGTCTGCTTCTGGTTTTTTCACAGGATCTGGACTCGGTGCAGCCACTTCTTGTTTCACTTCCACTTTTGGTGCTTCTACTTTGGCCTCCACTTTCGGAGCTTCTGCCGTTTTGGACTCGAATCCAGCAGGTTTTGGAGCAGATGTGTCGATTAAACACACCACAGCACCCACTTTCACTGCATCACCTTCTTCGGCTTTCAATGTAATGATCCCACTTTCTTCAGCAGGCAATTCAAGCGTGGCTTTGTCGGAATCAACTTCAGCAATCGCTTGATCTTTTTCTACATAGTCTCCATCAGATACCAACCATTGAGCAATTTCTACTTCAGAGATTGATTCTCCTGGACTTGGTACTTTCATTTCTAATACTGACATGATCGTTTTTCTTTAAATGGGGTTGTTATGCGTTCACTTTTGCGTACGCAAATAAATCGTTGAATAATCGAGCTAAGCGACGCGTGTGCAAGTTTTTCGAGCCTTCGGCTGCTGCGGCAGAACTTTGTCGGCTAATGCCAATTAAATTCCAATCGCGTAAAGTCATGGCCATATACGTCCAAGCCCCCATGTTTGCGGGTTCTTCTTGCGCCCAAATAATCGTTTTGGTGTTGTATTTTGCTTTGATCGCTTCCAGTTGTGTTAAAGGAAGTGGATACAGTTGCTCCACACGCACAAACGCTAGGTTGTCAACCCCTAGTTCTTTCGCCTTGGCTTTCGCCTCGTAGTAAAATTTACCTGAGCACAATACCAATGTATCGACGTTTGCCACGTTAGCAGTTGGATCATCGATCACTTCTTGGAATCGTCCCGTTGCCATTTCATCCAAGGTCGACGTAGCGTCTGGGTGTCGCAAGATCATTTTTGGAGAGAAGACCACCAATGGTTTTCTAAATTCTCGTTTGATTTGTCGACGCAAGAGGTGGAAATGATTCGCAGGAGTTGAAGTATTGACGACTTGAATATTCAAATCGGCACATTGCTGTAAGAAACGTTCCATACGACCACTGGAGTGTTCTGCACCTTGACCTTCATAACCATGAGGAAGGAGCATCACCAATCCACTTTGGGTCATCCATTTGTCTTCGCCAGCGGTGATGAATTGATCCACCATGATTTGAGCACCATTGTAGAAATCACCAAATTGTGCTTCCCAGATCGTCAATCCATTTGGACAGGCGAGTGAGTAACCGTATTCGTAGCCTAACACACCATATTCGGACAAGAACGAGTTGTAAATGGTGAATGGTGCTTGGGAATCCGAAAGCAGGTTCAAGGTTACGACTTCTTCCTCTGTGTCTTCTGTTTTCACGACAGCGTGGCGGTGAGAGAACGTTCCGCGCTCCACATCTTGACCGCTAACGCGTACAGGGTGTCCTTCTTCCAAAAGGGTCGCATACGCCAACATTTCGGCAGAACCCCAATCCAATTTATCTTCTTTAATGAACGATAACCGCTCTTGGAAAATTTTGGAAATTTTTCGGAAATATTTTTTCCCTTCTGGAAGGGTCGCAATTTTTTCTCCGAGTGCTAGCAATGTCTTTTTCGCAACTCCTGTTTCTGGTGATTGCTCAAAATCTACAGGAAGACCATGACGGAATCCTTCCCAAGAATTTTGAAGGAAGTCATAGACCATTGCTTTCTCGTGCTTACGCGATTCTTGATATTCGTTTTCCAGGTATTCGTTGTAGGCGTCGCTGAAATTTTTGGCGTCTTCATTTGTCACCACTCCTTCAGAAATCAGCTGCTTGAGGTAAATATCACTTGGATTCGGATGTTTTGCAATCAAATCATACAAATGCGGTTGCGTAAACTTCGGTTCATCGCCTTCGTTGTGTCCGTATTTTCGATAGCCGAGCAAATCGACGAAAATGTCACTTTTGAAATGCTGACGGTACACGATGGCCATTTCCATCACTTGAATCACGGCTTCAACGTCATCTGCGTTCACGTGAAAAACAGGGCAAAGTGTTGTTTTAGCAACATCTGTGCAATAAGTTGACGAACGTCCATCCAAATAATTCGTGGTAAATCCAACTTGGTTGTTGGTCACGATGTGAATGGTTCCACCGGTTTTGTAGCCATCCAATTGCGCCATTTGAACCGTTTCGTAAACGATTCCTTGACCTGCAATGGCAGCATCACCGTGAATGAGAACAGGACAAATTTTGGAAAAATCATTGTTCAAATCATTGTCTGCCATGGCGCGTGCAATTCCTTCAACCACTGGATTTACCGCTTCGAGGTGCGATGGATTGGGCGACAAGGTGAGACCAATATCTTTCCCCCCGTTTGACTTCACATATGATGTGAATCCTTGGTGGTATTTCACGTCGCCGTCAAAACGAAGCACCGCGTCAAATTCTTTCCCCTCAAATTCAGAGAAGATGTCTTTTGGGCGTTTTTCGAAAATGTTCGTAAGTGTATTCAATCGTCCACGGTGCGCCATTCCCATCACGAAATAATCAACACCTTCTTCCGAACCCTTTTGAATGAGCGTATCGAGGGCTGGAATCAATGCTTCCAAACCTTCGACTGAGAATCGTTTTTGTCCAACGAATTTTTTCCCGAGGAAAGATTCAAAATTGGATGCACGGTTCAATTTCTTGAAAATATCAATTTTTCGCTCGGCGTTGTATTTCGGGCGATTTTTTAGCTCAATGTGATTTTTGAACCATTCCACACGTCCAGGCTCTCGCATGTACATGTACTCGATGCCGATGGATTGGCAATACGTCTCTTCGAGGTCTGCAATGATTGTCCGCAAGGTTGCAGGACCGACTCCAATTTCTTCTCCAGCCTGAAAAACAGTATCCAAATCAGCGACTTCTAAACCGAAGTTTTCGATGTCCAACGTCGGCTCGTATTTTCTACGCTCACGCACTGGATTGGTTTTTGTGAACAAATGTCCACGTCCACGGTATCCGTTGATGAGGTTAATGACTTTGAATTCTTTGTGTAAATTTTCGGGAATTGCCCCGCCATCCTCGTAGTTCGTTCGCGCAAAATCAAATCCTTCAAAGAATTTTTTCCAGCCCTCATCGACACTCAAGGGATCTTGTAGGTACATGCTGTATAAATGATCAATCGCATTTACATCTGCATTCCCAATGTATGATAGTTTGTCCATGTTTCTTTGTGCACATTTTATGGAAGAGCAAATTTAGGCAAAATGAAGACGTCAGCGTCCAATAACAGTTAAAACTTAGGTAAAAAGTGTTCAAAAATTAAAAAAACCAGAATTTGAATCAAGATGCCTTCTTGATAGCGACTTAGGATGAGAATTTGCTACGAAGGAAAACTTTATAGGCTTCGCGTTTGAGGATGAATTCGGCGAGGTGGGTGTGGAAATTGGAATCAACGGGGATTTGAGCTACAGCGAGTTCGGGCAAATCGATCTGGTAAAGCAATTGAAACAATGCCGATGAGTTGGTGGATTCAAGTGTTTTTAGGTGCTGCGTAATGCGTGGGATAATTTCGTTAAGTGTTTGAGGGTGAGACTGAAATGTTTCGGGAAAATCGAGTCCTGCCGTACCAAAATCTTTAATTAGTTGGCGTTGTGTGGCAAGCACAAAGTCGTTTTGCTTAAACTCGGTAAGAAGTTGAGCATGTGATAATAGTCCGTTCATGTTCCTTGAATTCACCCGTTATTGGATAAAGTTCATCATTATTTTTCTAGCGGTGGTAAGAACGTGAAAAAACAACGCTCGATTATGGATTATTGGTGCTTTTTTGGACATCTTTTGTGCTTTCCCTTGGTGGTTCTAATCCAAAACCGTAATTTAAGCAGTCTTACAAAAAACGTTCAATTCTTTATCCAATCATGTTCTATTTTTCTCGTATGTTGCTTTATCTCGCAGTCGTTGTTGCTGTGCCGTTCACCGTATGTTCTCAGGTTGACCCGAACAACATCGACATTGTGCGTGATCAATGGGGTGTGCCGCATATTTTTGCGAAAACGGACAAGGAAACGGCGTATGGATTGGCGTGGGCGCATTCGGAGGACAATTTCAAAACGATTCAAGAAACCTTTCTTCCGTCGGTGAATAAGTTGGCTTCGATCCGTGGGAAAGAGGGCGCAACGTACGATTATATTGTCCAAGTCTTGCGGTGCCGCGAAGCTGCGGAAAGTCAATTTCAATTTCTTTCGAAAGAGGTGGTTGCTGTGATTGAAGGCTACGTGGAGGGAATCAATGCTTATGCTGCCGCGCATCCCGATGAAGTGTTGGTGAAAAGTAGCTTTCCGATGAGCGTAATGGATTACCTTACGGGATACAACATGGTGATTCATTTCTTTTCCGATTCAGGCGACATTCTCAGGGAGTTGATCAGCAATGAAATCAGCTATTCGGATAGCGTGTTTGAGGAAAATGTCTCCGACAAAACCATTGGATCCAACGCTTTTGCGATCCGCAGAGCGAAAACCGAAGACGGTAAAACCTACTTGAATATCAATACACATCAACCCTTGGATGGACCTTTTTCGTGGTACGAAGCGCACGTTGTGAGTGAGGAAGGTTGGAACATGCTCGGTTCGCTGTATCCCGGATCGCCCTTTCCGCTGATTGGAACAAACGAACATTTGGGGTGGACGCACACATACAATTATCCCGATCTGATTGATGTGTATCAACTGGAAATGCACCCCAAGAAGAAGAACATCTACCGATTTGATGGTGAATGGAAGGCATTGGAAACGTCGAAAGCGAAGTTGAAGGTGAAGCTCTTTCTAGGGATGAAAATTTCGGTGAAGAAGGACCTCTATTGGAGCGTTCACGGAGCAGTGATCAAAAACAAATCGGGATATTTTGCTTTTCATTCCAACGCGTTTGAAAACATTTCCTCGATCGATCAATGGTATCAAATGAACAAATCGACGAATTTGGAGGAATTTCAAGAAGCGCTAAAAATGTGCGCATTGCCAAGATTTTCTGTCACTTACGCGGATAAAATGGACAATATTTTTTACGTGAGTGCTGGTCGCATTCCGATTCGAACGGGAGACTACGACTGGCTGGGCGTTTTACCGGGAAACACATCAAAAACGCTCACGACGGGCTATCATCCGCTGGAAGATTTGCCACAACTGCTCAATCCACCGCACCATTATTTGTTCAACACGAACAATACGCCCTTTAATGCGGCACATCCTGATGACAATTTACGGGAAAGCGATTTCGATTCCACGCTCAATTTTAGAGATGGCGAAAACAACCGCAGTGCCCGATTCATGGAGTTGATCGCGGAGTATCCAACACTGAACTATAAGGAATTTCTTCGTATCAAATACGACCAGCAATACCCCGATTCGATTCGTTGCCCGTTTCAGTTGAATGGCGTTTTTGATCTCAATCCAAGTGAGTTTCCGCACCT
>JBFYPU010000079.1:0-7466 GCA_041303175.1 Crocinitomicaceae bacterium
TGATATTTATGTATCACAAAGTCAAGTGAAATTGTTTGGATTGAAAACGGGAGATACCATTATGGGATCGATTCGTCCGCCACGTGAGGGGGAGAAATTCTTCCCATTGGTGAAAGTTGAATCCATTAATGGTAGAACACCTTCGTATATTCGCGATCGTGTGCCGTTTCAATATTTGACACCACTTTTCCCGAATGAGAAATTCAAATTGACGGGTCATGCACAGGAATCGCTTTCTACACGAGTGATGGATTTGTTTGCTCCGATAGGAAAAGGTCAACGTGGAATGATCGTTGCCCAGCCAAAAACAGGTAAAACGATGTTGTTGAAAGACGTTGCCAACGCCATTGCAGCGAATCATCCAGAGACCTATTTGATCGTATTGTTGATTGATGAACGTCCTGAGGAGGTTACAGACATGGCGCGTTCGGTGAACGCCGAGGTGATTGCTTCAACCTTTGATGAGCCAGCTGAACGCCACGTGAAAGTTGCAAACATGGTTCTTGAAAAAGCAAAACGAATGGTCGAGTGCGGTCACGATGTGTGTATTCTCCTTGATTCCATCACACGTTTAGCTCGTGCCTACAATACGGTTTCACCAGCATCTGGAAAAGTTCTTTCGGGAGGGGTTGACGCGAACGCATTGCACAAGCCAAAACGATTCTTCGGAGCTGCACGTAAAATTGAAAACGGAGGTTCACTCTCCATTCTTGCTACGGCATTGACTGAAACAGGATCGAAAATGGATGAAGTGATCTTTGAAGAGTTCAAAGGAACGGGGAATATGGAATTGCAGTTGGATCGTAAAATCTCCAACCGCAGAATCTACCCAGCGATTGACCTTACCTCTTCTGGAACACGTCGAGAAGACCTTTTGATGGATAAAGATGTACTTCAACGCGTATGGTTGATCCGTAAATTCATCGCGGACATGAACCCTGTTGAGGCGATGGAATTCTTGAAAGATCGCATGAGCAATACGAAATCAAACGAGGAATTCCTTGTTACAATGAACGGATAAACGCAGACTGAATGAAAGTTACTGTCAAATTCGGACTTCTATTCGCAGCAATTTGGATCGGTTTTAAACTGGTCCTTTTTTCCGCGGCTACAGGCGCAGATCGATACAATTTACAACCGGCGATTTTAACGAATATCCTGTGCCTACTTCTAGCTATCACGGTTGGATTGTACTTTCACAAACGCCATGCTACCGAAAAGAGTAGTGCTTTGAATGACATAAAAAATGGACTCTCAGCAGGTATGGTTTACACGGTTATCATAACTGTTTTTCTTTACTTCTACTACACTAAAATCGATCCGGAATTCAACAGGCATCAACGCTCCGAAGCAGCCATGCAACTCGAAAAACTGTTGAATGATCCTGAAGAATTCAAGAAATTGAAGGCGTCAAACGGAGATTTTGAAGTCATGTCGAAGGACGAAATCCGAGCTAGCATCATTACCAACCAAGAAGCGATGTATAGCCCACAAGCGGTTACAACCATTGGACTTTTGGGTATGTTGCTAATGGCGACGGTGAACAGTATTTTTATCACCGTTGTGATGCGGCGCATAATTTTCCGAGAGGTTGAAAAGACGCGTCCCTCGCCAAGCGAACTCTAAATAGCAGAATTGACACTCAACTGTGCCTCAGTGAAAACTTTCGGTTGAAGTGGGTTAGATTCCCAAATTTCATGTAGATTTAACATTCATCAAGATTGAAATCCTTGCTCAAACAGCGCGTTCATATTTCTTCTTTCACCTGGATGATCCTCGCGTTTTCGCTGGTTTACGGCCTTATTTCCTTTGTGAATCACTATTGTTTCCGAACGTATGGATTGGATTTAGGCTTGTACACAAATGCGATGTACGATTACGTGCATGGTTCAATGGCGAACATGGACATGATTTGGGACACGAACGAATTGGCGCTCGCCGACCATTTTGATCTGTACCTCATCTTCTTTTCTCCCTTGGTGTTGGTATTTGGTTCCACGACCTTGTTGATCATTCAAATCGCGGCCATTGTTCTCGGTGCAAAGGGCATTCACACGTATTTCAAAGAAGATCCGAAGATTGCCATGCTCGCGACCTTTTTCTTTCTTAGTTTTTTTGGTGTCATTTCCTCTGTGAGTTTTGATTATCATAGCAATGTAATCGGCGCGATGGCTGTTCCATGGCTGTGTTATTTCGTCCGCGAAAAACGTTTTTTGGCAAGTTCGTTTCTCCTGATATTCATCTGGATTGGTAAAGAAAACATGCCTTTTTGGCTGGCATTTGTCTGTCTTGGACTTGTATTGATGTATCGAAAAGATCGCCGTTCTGCTCTAATTTTAAGTGGCTTCGCGCTTGCGTCATTTTTCTATTTTATACTTGTGATCAAATGGATTATGCCCAGCCTTTCGGTAGGTGGCGAATACGTTCATTTCGCTTACGGCTCGCTGGGAGAAAGCATGGGTGCCGCTTTTGTGCATCTTTTCACCCACCCAGTTGATTCAATCGAGTTACTGTTTACCAATCACCTCCCCGATCCACGATTTGACGGCGTAAAACTAGAAGCACACATCATTTTATTGCTGTCGGGCGTGCTGATTTTGTTCCGAAAGCCCGCCTTTTTGATTATGCTTGCTCCCATCTACTTCCAGAAATTTTTCCACGATCAAGCGATGACCTGGAGTGCAGGAGGACAATATTCCATCGAATTTACACCGATTTTGGCCATTGGTGTTTTTACGATTATTCGTGATGTACAGCGTCCAAAACTCAAAACGTATCTGAGCATCACCGCTGTGGTGTTATCACTTGGCTGCACAATTCGCGTGATGGATAAACCCTTCCTATATGTCGAGGAAATCAATGCGCAATTCTACAAAAGAGAGCATTATTCGCGTGATTATTCAACAAAATCCGTGTATGAAGCCTTGCAGCTGATCCCTGAAGACAAAGCTGTTTCTGCCCAAAACATGTACATTCCGCACCTCGCTTTGCGCACGAATATTTTCCTCTTTCCGGCCATAAAAACGGCAGATTACATTCTGGTTTCAACGAAGGAATATCCGTATCCTTTGGAACCAGATGAGTTGGAAGAACGCATTGAAGCGATGAAAAAAGACACTCTGTGGACGGTTCTTTATGACAAGAAAGGGGTTTATTTGTTTGAGAAAAAATAGATCGTTGGATTAGCTGCGCTGCTGCCTTCGGCTGTGTTGGATGATTGGACTATCTGACCCGTCCTAAAATGTAAACGTCTCTGCGTGAATAAGTAAATTATGCAACTTTTAGAGAGGTTGTATAACCATCTCGGGGCTGAGTTTTCACGATTACACTCGAATATATTTTTCCGCCTAACCTTGACAACGTTGCTGTCTATGCCGAGATTGTTGGGTCTGTTTTGAAACAATCTAAAAACTCCTGTATGATCAACATCCCCTCTCTTGCTATTGTTTTAATCTCAGTTTCCCAAGCCCATGTAACGCTCTTTGCTTGAATGATTTTCAAAAACACCTGCAGTTGATTCAAGGTATGTTTCATAAAATATTCTTATGGATAGCATTAAAAATATAAATGAAAATTTATGAAATTGAATTCTCAATTTTGCAGTGTGGTGATTAAACCAACGTTCCATGACACGATAAAAACCAGCAGCGTGGAGTAAAGAAAGTCGCTTGAGTTAAAACTAAAAAAAACTTCAATAGACAGCCCCACGAAATAGAAGAAAGGATTGATTCGAAAAAAATATTAGTAGATACTTATTGAATAAGGTCTTATCCCAAAATAGTACAATTATGAAAAATACTGAAACACTCACACTTGTTGATGACACCTTGACAAATGCTGAGGCCTCGGAAATTCTATCAAACATGTTTTCTTCCAAAATCAATTTTCATGTTATTAAGAACTGGAGTTCGCAAGAAAGGTTTGGAAGAGAGAACGAAATGGCCCAAAAGAGAATTCCTGAATTAAGAAAAGAGGTTGAAAAATTACAGACGATTTTATCCGAAGCTAAAACAAATAAAAAGAGAGTTGTGGTTCGTTCCGAAATTAGCATTAGTCTAATTGATGAATAATTTAACATGTTTAAAGGAAGAAACTTACTCATAGCAACTAAACACGATAAGGAAAAAGTAATTGCTCCAATTTTGGAAAAAGAGTTAGGCGTAAAATGCTTTGTTCCTACAAATTTTGATACCGATGAATTGGGAACATTCACGGGTGAAATTGATCGAAAGGATGACCCCATAACCACAGCTAGAAATAAATGCCTAATGGCAATGGAATTGGTTCATTGCGATTTAGCAGTTGCAAGCGAAGGTTCTTTTGGACCTCATCCTTCTTTGTATTTTATTCCGGCTAACGAAGAATTTTTGCTCTTTCTTGACACGAAAAATGGTTTAGAAATTGTAGTTCGAGAAATAAGCACAGACACCAATTTTAACGGTTCAGAGATTAGAACAGAAAAAGAACTCCATGAATTTGCTGAGAATTCAAACTTCCCTTCACATGGCTTAATTATTAGAAAGTTGAAAGATGATTTTGGAGATATTGTAAAAGGAATTACAGACATTGACATCCTGAATAACACCTTTCAAGCGTTCATTTCGATGTACGGTATGGCACATGTGGAAACTGACATGAGAGCCATGTACAACCCTACTCGAATGAAAGTCATTGAAAAAGCAACGATAAAACTAGCTGATAAAATAAATACACTTTGCCCCGATTGCAAGATGCCTGGATTTGGAATTACTGAGGCAAAACAAGGATTGCCGTGTGAAAATTGCAACTTCCCAACACAAGGTACCTTGAGCCATATCTATAGCTGTCAAAAATGCGCTTATTCAAACGAGAAAAGGTTTCCACACAACAAACAGTTTGAAGAACCTGCTTATTGCAATATATGTAACCCATAAAAACATTACTAACAACAGAAATACACATCGCAACTAGCACCATTATATATGAATTTTGATCTACTTATTGACAACCTGACAAATCCCGCATTGCTATTTTTTGTACTTGGCGTTGTTGCTGTATACTTAAAAAGTGATTTAGAAATACCTGCAAACTCCTCCAAATTTATTTCACTGTATCTCCTATTTGCAATCGGTTTCAAGGGTGGTCAGGAATTATCTCATGAGGCGTTCACTATGGAAATTGGATGGTCCATGTTATTTGGGATTTTCATTTCCTTAGCCATTCCACTTTATACCTTCTTTATTCTCAAAAGAAAATTGAACGTGTTTGATGCTGGAGCTATAGCCGCTGCGTATGGCTCAGTGAGCGCCGTAACATTTGTAACAGCGGTTTCTTTCCTCGAATCGCAGCAATTAGAACTTCACGGACACATGGTGGCAATCATGGCTTTGATGGAATCTCCTGCCATCATCATTGGATTAATTTTAATCTCAGTATTTAACAAGGACGAATCGGATGTAATCAAAAAAAGGAGAGTGATAAAGCATTCTTTTACAAATGGCAGTGTATTGCTTATTCTTGGTAGTTTGATTATTGGCTACATCGCTAATGCTAAACAGGCAGAAGGAATAAAACCATTCACGAACGATCTCTTCAAAGGCTTTCTCGCCATCTTTTTGTTAGACATGGGAATTACAAGCGGAAGAAAGCTAAAAGCATTTTTCTCGTTTGGCTGGTTTCCCATTATTTTCGCACTAGTCATTCCACTGATCAACGGATGCATCATCGCGCTGTTAAGCTCTTTTGTAACTGACGACATAACCAATCGATTTATGTTTGCGATATTAGCCGCAAGTGCCTCTTACATTGCAGTTCCAGCAGCCATGCAAATTTCCGTTCCAAAGGCAAATCCTGGACTTTTCTTACCTATGGCTCTGGCTGTCACTTTTCCGATTAACATTACAGTTGGAATGCCCTTGTATTTCCTAATCGTGCAACACTTTTAAGAAAATTGAAATAACCATGAACTGTATATAGATTGTTAAATCACCTAATTAAACGCATACAATTTCTAGACAGTTACGTGTAATTATCGATTTACAATTCGTTAAAAATCTTATATTTACAACATATTAGTCATTGAAATACGAGCCAATATGTTGAATAAAGGGACATCATTTACCTTACTTCTTTCTGTGATTCTTCTTGCCTATTCCTGCAAAAAAGACGAAACGGAGGAAGTTCCGTTGTCCACGTTTTCATATGAACTTGATGGCGTACCAGTCACTTTATCCAGTAAAACGGAGTTAACGTTTTCATTTGGTGGAATGATCATTCAAACTGTAGGAGAAGAAACACCTTCAAAGATATTGTATATAAAAAGTCCTCTACTAGACATCACTGTTAAAGATCATGAGGATGTAATTCAACCAGGTATATATTCAGGCAAAACGTATTATAACAGCGGTTACACAAAAGAAGTATCGTTTAGTTATCAACATTCTTCCGACACCTTGTATCAATCATCTTTTACAAATCCTATAACATCTGTTACGATAACAAAAATCAGCAGAAGTGGAGTATTTGGAACCTTCAGTGGAGAAGTCTTGAAACCCGGAAGTTTTGATACCGTGCAGATTACAAATGGTTCGTTTGCCATTTATACTTATCAATGACAATTGTTCATTGCCTACAAATAGTGGACTTATTTGGGCTTCCTGGATAACTTAACCGTGTAATTTTCCAGGTCTCCTGACATACGAACATACACTAACTTACTGTTCTCTTCGCGATATTTAATCTCATCTGGGCTCGATTCTTCTCCTTTTGAACGTTTGAATAATTTCTTGCCCGCAGCTTGAGTGATCATTTTCCAGGGTACACCTATCAAATAATCCATATCCATCTTATCTACAATTTTCTGTTGCCCTCGAATTTCCATGAAGCCTAGATTGGAATTGATCGTCATGGTTGGGATTTCAATGACACCCTTCTTAATGGTTAAGGTGTTCTTTAAGGTATCAAAGACCACACTTTTCAATTTACTATCCTCAAAATATTCGCTTAACGCTAGGATGGGACCGTAATTTTCGAGTCGACCATTCAAAACGGTCATGTCTATTTCAATTTCAGAATCATCAATTTTTGGAACTAAATCGGCGTGTAAATGTATTTTACCTGTAATTCTTCCTGAGAACTTTCCATGTAGATTCTCTGAAACCAAGTGATCTTGACCAAAATTATCAAATTTCACCATCAACTTATCCAAATCGACGCCTCTCACGTTGATATCCGGTTTGAAATAAATGTGCTTTTTGTCTTTACCGGTTAGATAACCACTAATATCCATGTGTCCTCCAGCTGCATCAAATCCCAATTTATTGATATGAATCACATGATTCCCTTCGCTTTGAATGTCTGATTTAAGATGTAGTAAATTCAATTTGTGGTAATTAAATTGACCAAAATTTGTCGTTATGTGAACGATAGGAAAATCAAAATCATAAATACTAAACACCTTATCATGATCTACTTTCGCGGTTGTGTTG